>NZ_NQYT01000059.1:0-26353 GCF_009192935.1 Xanthomonas sp. LMG 12461 | reverse complement strand
CGCGCAGCGGCCGCGGCCGCTGCGCGATCTCGGCGACCAGGGCCGCGGCAGCCGCGTCGGTGCCGACCGAACCGGACAGCACGTCCAGCGCGGGTTCGTCGCGGTGGCGATCGCGCAGCGCGGCCAGGCGGGCGCGATCGCGCGCCACTGCCAGCACCGGGCTGCCCGCCTCCAGCAACGCCTGGACCACGCCCTGCCCGACCGTGCCGCTGCCCCCGAGGACCAGGACTTCGGGGGCCAACATCCCGCTCACGGGACTTTTCCTCCCGCTGACGGGACAATCGCGATTCGCCCCAGCCGGTCGGTGCCGGACGCGCCCAGGCGCAGGCTGCTGCCGCCCTGCCGCCGCGGCGGCGGCGTGAACTCGCGAAACGCCCTCGGGTAAAGGGATTGCGCCGTCGCCACCGGCGCGGAACGGCGCCGCAGCTGGCGATCGGGGCAGGCGAAAAACTGGAACAGAGTGCGCATCGACATGGGCAAAGACCGTCGGTGATGGCGAATGCAGACAAATTAGGCGCCAAAGCCGCACTTGATTAGTCCGAATTAAGGGGAATAATCGTCCCGCTATCGGTCCAATCGTCTCCACCTCAAGGAACCGCCATGAGCCACGATCTCAACGACACCCTGATCTTCGTCAAGGTGGTCGAGCAAGGCAGCTTCATCGCCGCGGCCAACGCCCTCGGCCTGCCCAAGACCACCGTCAGCCGCAAGGTGCAGGACCTGGAGGCGCGGCTGGGCGCGCGCCTGCTACACCGGACCACGCGCCGGCTCGGGCTGACCGAGGCCGGCGCGGTCTACCACGAGCATTGCCAGCGCATCGCCCGCGAACTGGAGGAAGCCGAGAGCGCGGTGGGCCAGCTGCAGGCCGGCCCGCGCGGCTGGCTGCGCTTCAGCGTGCCCTATTCGGCCGGCATCTCGTGGGTGGCGCCGATCCTGGGCGAATTCCACCGCCAGCACCCGGAAGTGCGCCTGGAGATGATCATGACCAGCGACAAGGTCGACCCGATCGCCGAAGGCGTGGACGTGGCCCTGCACATGGGCACGCTGCCGGATTCGACCATGGTCGCGCGCAAGCTCGCCACCTTCCGCACCCAGGTCTTCGCCAGCCCGTATTACATCGAGCGCCATGGCGAACCGCTGCATCCGGACGATCTGCAGCACCACCGCACGCTGGCGCTGAGCAACGGCCGCGGCGGCGGCAACCGGCTGTGCTGGCCGCTGCGCAACGGCAAGCAGAGCGGCGAATTCCTGGTCCAGCCGATCCTGCTGGCCAACGATTCGGCGGCGCTGATCGGCGGCCTGGTCTGCGGCGAAGGCCTGGTGCTGGCCAGCGACGCGACGATCAAGCCGCTGATCGAGGCCGGCAAGGCGCGGCGCGTGCTCGGCGGCTGGGTCGGGCCGGACCTGGACTTCAACGCGGTGTTCCCGGGCGGGCGCATGCTCTCGCCGAAGGTGCGCGCCTTCGTCGACTTCCTGGTCGACAAGCTCAACTTCGACGTCAGCTACATGATGGCGCAGTGCCCGGCCAAGCTGGCCACACAGCAGGCCGAGGACGGCGCGGAGTTCACCCTCTGCAGCGGTGTGGCGATGAACACGCAGTCTCTGGCCAGCCTGCCGCGCGTGGCCGCCGCACCGGTGCCAGCCGACGCGGCGCTGGAGACGGAAGCCGAGGACGAAGAGGACGCGGCACTGGTCTGAGCCGCGCCGCGCACAACGCGTCGCAGCAGCAGCGCAGAAACGCGAACGGGCCGCAGTGCGGCCCGTTCGTCGTTGCGGTCGGCGGATCGGTCAGCCGGCCGAGGCGCGCAGCGGCACCACGCGGATCTCCACGCGGCGGTTCTGCGCGCGACCGGCCTCGGTGCTGTTGTCGGCGATCGGGTACTTCTTGCCCGCGCCCAGGGTCTGGATGCGCTCGGGCTGCACGCCCTGCGCGGTCAGGTAGGCGGCCACCGAGGACGCGCGCTGTTCGGACAGACGCTGGTTGACCGCATCGCTGCCGATGCTGTCGGTGTGGCCGACGACCTCGATCATGGTCTGGTTGTATTCGCCCAGGGTCTGGGCCACGCCGTTGAGCGCCGAATAGAACTGCGGCTTGAGCGTGGACTGGTTGAAGTCGAAGGTGATGCCGTCGGGCAGATTGAGGGTGATGTTGTCGCCGTCGCGGCGCACGTCGATACCGGTGTTGGCGGTGCGCTCGCGCAGCGCGCGTTCCTGCCGATCCTGGTAGTTGCCGATCGCCGCGCCGCTGAGCGCGCCGATGCCGGCGCCGATCATCGCGTGCTGGCGGCGCTCGGTGGCGCTGCTGCCGCTGAGCAGGCCGGCGGCGACGCCGACCGCGGTGCCGATCAGCGCGCCGCGGCCGGTGCGGTTCTGCTGCTCGGTAGGATTGCCGTACTGGTCGCGCTGCACGTAGGAGCCGCCGGTGGCGCAGGCGGACAGCACCAGCGCACTGGCCAGGGCCACGGACACGCCGCGAAGGGTGGTCGTTTTCATCATGTTCTCTCCGAACCTGGTTTGACGTGGCCGCAGCATAAACAGGGCCACGCGAGGCGCGGATGAACGCAGCCCGGCGCGCGATGCGCCCGGTTCAGGAAGACGGCAGCAGGTCTTCGGCGTCGGCCGCGCGCAGCGGCTGCTCCCAATCGCCCATCAGCGCCAGGTACAGCAGCTTTTCGAATTCGGCGCCGACCCGGCGCATCACCGCGTCCGGATCGGGAATCAGCCGCGCATCGCCGATCAGACCGAAGTGCACGCGGTGGTTGTAGCTCATGATCGACACGCCGACACCGATCGAGCCGGTCTGCGGCACCCAGAACATCATCTCGCGCACGCGGCTGCCGGCCAGGTACAGCGGCTGCTGCGGCCCCGGCACGTTGGTCGCCACGGTGGTGGCCTTGCGGCTGAACAGGTCCAGCGCCGCCGACTGCAGCGCCGCCGGCGCCATGCCCACCGCCGCCAGCAGGCCGAACACCACCATCGCCTGGCGCGACTGCTTGAGCTGCTGCATCGACTCGGCCACGCACTGCAGGCGCCGCACCGGATTGGCCTCGCCCACCGGCAGGTCCAGGAACACCAGGCCGAAGTGGTTGCCGAGCTTGCGCGCGTGCTCCAGCGGGCGCAGGTTGACCGGCACGGTGGCGCGCAGGGTCACCCCGTCCAAGCGTTCGCCGCGTTCGAGCATGTAATCGCGCAAGGCGCCGGCCATGGTCGCCATCAGCACGTCGTTGACCGTGCAGTCGCAGGCGCGGCCCACCGCCTTGACCTCGTCCAGGTCCAGCGGCTCGGCCCAGGCCACGCGTTTGCTGACGCCGAGGCGGCCGCGCAGCAGCGTCGGCGGATCGTCGGCCAGCAGCAGCGCATTGACCAGTTCGCGGCCGATCAGCCCGCCTTCGCGCGCCAGCATCTGCGGCAGGTTCGGGTCCTGCGCCATCGCCCGGCCCTTGTCGAGCATGCGTCCGCCGAGCTTGAGGTAGCGGTCCACCGCGCCGACCCGGCGCACCACCTCCTTGCCGTCGTCCTTGAGCCAGGCGCGCCCGAGCTGCGCCGACGGCTCAGGGGTGCGCTGGGTATCGGTCAGCGACAGCAGCACCTGCACCAGCGCGATGCCGTCGGCATAGCTGTGGTGGATCCGCGCCACCAGCGCCGAGCCGCCTTCGTAGCGCTCGATCAGGTGGAACTGCCACAGCGGCTTGGTCTTGTCCAAGGGCGTGGAGGCCATCTGCCCGGCGAAGCGCTCCAGCGCCTTCTTCTGCCCGCGCCCGGGCAAGGCCGACAGGCGCACGTGCCAGTCCAGATCGAAATCGTCGTCGCGCTGCCAGTAGGCGCCGGTGGCGGTCTCCACCGGCTTCTGCAGGAACCGCGGGAAGGCCAGGAAGCGCTTGCGCACCAGTTGCTTGAGCGCAGGCAGGGTCAGCGGCTCGTCGAACATCAGCACGCCGGTGATCATCATCGGATTGGTCGGCCGGTCCATCCGCAACCAGGCGGTGTCCACGCGCGACATCGGTTCGCGCTGCGGCTTGCGGCGAGCTGAGCTGGTGGCCATGCGGGCTCCTGTCCGAGCCCGGAGTGAATCATGGCCCCGCGAAGGGCGTCAATCGCGCCTGCGGCCATGCTGCGCCGCGCAACACCGCGCCCGTGCTCAGCCGGCGGCGGTCTCGCGGTAGGCGGCCAGCGCCGCATCGCGGCCGGCGGCCAGGTCCACGATCGGCTGCCGCGGATACTGCGGGGCGGCGTGCGCCAGCCGCTGCGGCGCCTGCCAGGGCGCAAAGCGGTCGGCCACCGGCAGCGCCGCCAGTTCCGGCACCCAACGCGCGATGTACTCGCCCTTCGGATCGAACTTCTGCGCCTGGGTCACCGGATTGAACACGCGGAAATACGGCGCGGCATCGGCGCCGGTGCCGGCCACCCACTGCCAGCCCAGGGTGTTGTTGGCCAGGTCGGCATCGACCAGGGTGTCCCAGAACCAGCGCGCGCCTTCGGACCAATGCACGCGCAGGTGCTTGCACAGGTAGCTGGCGACGATCATGCGCACGCGGTTGTGCATCCAGCCAGTGTGCCACAGCTCGCGCAGGCCGGCATCGACGATCGGCACGCCGGTGCGTCCGCGCTGCCAGGCGTGCAATGTCGCCGCATCGGGCTTGGCCCAGCGAAAGCGCTCGAAGCGCGGATTGAGGTTGCGCTCGGGCGTGTCCGGGAAATGGTGCAGCAGGTGGTGGGCGAAATCGCGCCAGCCCAGTTGGCGGATGTAGCCGTCGATCGCCGCGGCGGTGGCGGCGCGGCGCTGCCGTTCCAGCGTCGCGACGATGCGCCATGGCGCGATCTCGCCGAAATGCAGGTGCGGCGACAGCCGCGAGGTGCCGACCTGGTCGGGGCGGTCGCGGCCATCGAGATAGTCGCGCAGCGCGCCGTCGACGAACACGTCCAGCGCCTCGTGTGCGCCCGCCTCGCCCGGCTGCCAGACCTCCCAGAAGCCGCGGTCCCAGTCCAGCGCCGGCGCCAGGCCGAGTCGTTGCAGCGGCAGGCTGTCCAGATCCTTGGGCGGCGCTGGCAGCGCCTTCGGCGCGGCCTGCAACGCGGGCACCTGCAAATGGCTCAAGGCGCTGCGCCAGAACGGGGTGAACACCTTGTACGGGCCGCCCTGCTGCGTCGCCAGTTGCCAGGGTTCGAACAGCAGCGCGCTGTTGTGGCTGTGCACCTCCAGGCCCTGTTCGCGCAGTTCGCGCTTGAGCCGCGCGTCGCGCGGTTGCGTGGCCGGCTCGTAGCGGCGATTCCAGTACACCGCCTCCGCGCCGCAGTCGGCGATCACCTGGCGCAAGGCGGTCTCGGCCGGGCCCTGGCGCAGGATCAGGCGCGAACCGCGAGCGCGCAGTTGCGCGTCCAGCGCCGCCAGCGAGCGCTGCAGCCAACTGCGCGAAGCCGCGCCGGCGGCCCATGCGCCCTCGTCTTCCGGGCTGTGCAGATACACCGGCACCGGCGTATGCCCGGCATCCAGAGCGGCCTGCAAGGCAGGTTGATCGTGCAGGCGCAGGTCGCGCCGGAACCAGACGATGGCGTAGCTCATGCGAGGGGACGCAGCGAAGGACGCGCCATGATACGGATCGGGTGCAGCGGCCAGGTGAGCATGCGGCGCGAGTCGCACATGCTTCGACACCGCCGATCCTGGCGCAGCAAGTGTCGCGCTGGCCGGATTTCGTAGACATCGCCGCGCGCCGCGCACGCGCGCCTCGTCCGCCCTGCTATAACGCCGTGGCGGGCGCCGTCATGTCGAAACGGCGCCGCGACCGCTGCTGATGGATGACGTTCCGGGGAAGGACGTCATTCGTGCTTTCGCTGCACCGCGCACGACATGGCCACGGCCGTCTCGCGCGCACGGGGGGAACATCCGCCATCGCCTCTGCGATCTCACGGTCATCACGGCCGGCGAGCGCGGTTGCGTGCGCCCCGAACCGCCCGCGCCCGGACCTGCATCGACAGGGCCGCGACGCGCTGCGGGCAGCCAACGGCGCAGCACGGCCATGCCCATCGCAGACATCCGCAAGACTCTCAGGAGAGCAAGATCCATGGACAAGCGCATCGCAAAAGCCGCCCTCACCCTCGCACTGAGCCTCGCCGCCCCGCTGGCGATGGCCTGCACCGCCGAACCCATCCAGCTACAGAATGAGGTCAGCCTCGACAACGGCATCGAGTGCGGCGGCGGCGGCGGTGGTGGCGGCGGCAGCACGCCGGTCTACACGCTGCAGGGGGTGATCCAGAATCAGGGCTACGAGTCCGACGGACGTCCGGCCGGCGGCAAGCGCCTGAAGATCCGCGCGTACTCGCGCTTCGCCAACGCCAACAACGACCGCGTCGATGCCAACTACATCAACGTGCGCTGCAACGCCTACGATCAGATCGGCAACGGCTACACCACCGACTACGACGAGGAAGGCAACGGCGCGCTGGTCGACGTGCACTTCAAGTCGAACTTCGTCTACGGCATCTATCGCAAGATCACCGTGGTCTGCACCCACCACGCCGAGTACGGCGCCAACACCTACGACGCCACCAGCAACGCCGAGATCGAGATTCCCTACTGATCGCTGCGTCGCGCCCTCACGCCGGCGCCCGGAACGTACCGGGCGCCGCACTCGCAAGATGATGTGCGCGTAGCGCGCAGGCTTACTCGAATGCGCCCACCGAGTCGTGGGCGAGATTGTCGAAGCGGGTGTATTCGCCGAAGAACTTGAGCTTGCACGACCCGGTCGGGCCGCCACGGTGCTTGCCGATGATGATTTCGGCCAGGCCCTTGTCCGGCGAATTTTCCTTGTTGTAGTAGTCGTCGCGGTAGATGAACACGATCATGTCCGCGTCCTGCTCGATCGCGCCGGATTCGCGCAGGTCGGCCATCACCGGGCGCTTGTCGGTGCGGGTTTCCAGCGAGCGGTTGAGCTGCGACAGCGCGATCACCGGCACCCCCAGCTCCTTGGCCAGGCCCTTGAGCGAGCGCGAGATCTCCGAGATCTCGGTGGCGCGGTTCTCGCTGTTGCCGGGCACCGACATCAGCTGCAGGTAGTCGATCACGATCAGGCCCAGGTCGTGCTCGCGCTTGAGCCGGCGCGCCTTGGAGCGCAGCACTTCCGGCGACACGCCCGGCGTGTCGTCGATGAAGATCTTGGTCTCCTTGAGCATCTTGATCGCGCCGGTGACCCGCGCCCAGTCCTCGTCCTCGAGCTGGCCGGTGCGCAGGCGCTGCGCGTTAATGCGGCCGTTGGAGGAGATCAGGCGCATCGCCAGCTGCGAGGCGGACATTTCCATCGAGAACACCGCCACCGCCTTCTTCGACTTGATCGCCGCGTATTCGGCGATGTTCAGCGCGAAGGTGGTCTTGCCCATCGCCGGACGCGCGGCGAGGATGATCAGGTCGGTCGGCTGCAGGCCGGCGGTCATCGCGTCGAAGTCGTTGTAGCCGGTCGGCAGGCCGGTGATGTTGCCGCCGTTCTCGAAGCGGTTGCGCAGTTCCTCGAACGCGTCCTTCAACGCGCCGGGCATCGCCACGAAGTCGCTGCGCCCGCGCGCGCCGGCCTCGGCGATCTGGAACACCGCCTTTTCCGCCGACGCCAGCAGTTCCGAACTCTCGCGCCCTTCCGGCTGGAAGCCGTCGTTGACGATGGTGGTGCCGACCTCGATCAACTGCCGCAGCACCGCCTTGTCGCGAACGATCTCGGCGTAGGCGACGATGTTGGCGGCCGAGGGCGTGGTGCTGGCCAGTTCGATCAGGTAGGCGCCATCGCCGACCATCTCCAGCTTGCCCTGCGATTCGAACCACTCGCCCAGGGTCACCGCATCGAACGGGCGTCCCTTCTCGGCCAACTCGCGGATCGCGCGGTAGATCAACTGATGATCGCGCCGGTAGAAATCGTTCTCGGTGAGCTGGTCGTTGACCCGGTCGTAGGCGTCCGGTGCCAGCATCAGGCCGCCGAGCACGGCCTGTTCGGCCTCGATCGAGTGCGGCGGCACGCGCAACTGGTCGAGACGCGGCTCGCTGCGTTCGCTGCGCTCGCTTTTGCGATCGCCGCGGTAGCCGGGACGGGCGGACATAGGCTGGGTCTTCTCTGTGGGGCGCGGGCGCCGGGCGCGGCCTCACCGCGGCCCGGGCGCCGATTTTAGTCGCCGCGCCCGGCCGGGGCTAGGGCGACGCTTAACACAGGGCGCCTGCCTGAGCGGCGGCACCTGCGTCGTCCCGCCTCGCCAGAGGCTGGGGACAAGTCTGGGGACAAGCGGTTGAGAACCTCGCCGAGACCGCGTCGCACAAGGCCCGCCCTGCCCCATCCGCGCACCACGGCATGCGCCGCAATGGCGCTCAGGCCTGCAGTTCGTCGATCCAGGCGATGAACTTGTCGACGAAGCCGGCGAGGAACTTGCGCGTGCGCTCGTCGTCGATCGCGCCGTCCTCGGCGATCAGCCCCTCCCTGAACTGCAGAAAGATCTCCGGCTGCCCCAGCACCGGCATGTCCAGGTAGGCCAGCACGTTGCGCAGGTGCTGCTGCGCCATGGCGGTGCCGATCGCCCCCGGCGAGGTCCCGCACACCGCGGCCGGCTTGCCGGCGAAGGCGCTCTCGCCGTACGGCCGCGAGCCCAGGTCGATGGCGTTCTTGAGCACGCCGGGAATGGAACGGTTGTATTCGGGGGTGACGAACAGCACCGCGTCGGCGCCGCTGACCTGCGTCTTCAGGCGCCGGCCCTGCGCCGGATAGTCGTGGTCGTGGTCCTGGTTGTACAGCGGCAGGTCGCCGATCTCGACGTACTCGAAACGGGCGCGGTCGCCGGCGAGTCGCTGCAGCGCGTGCGCCAGACGCCGGTTGAACGACTCCTTGCGCAGGCTGCCGACGAACACGGCGATGCGGTACTGGCTCATGGCGTTACTCCTGACCGAATGGACCTGCAGGCTAGCCGCCGGCGCGCGGCAGTCAGGTGAACGCCGTTGACGTCCCGGTCTGCGCCAGGCGTGCCTGCACGTCCTCCGGCAGCGGCGGCAGCGCCACGAAACCCGGCGTCGCGCGCACCCGCTGCAGCCAGTCGCACAGTGCCGGATACTGGGTCAGCGCGATGCCGGCATCGCCGGCGCAATGCGTATAGGCGAACAACGCGATATCGGCGATGCCGTAGGCCGGCCCGGTGAACCAGGCTTGCGCCTGCAGATGCTGCTCCATCACCGCCAGCGCCCGCGTCGCGCCCTCGCGCAGGCGCGGCAGTTCGGCACGGCGCGGCGAGTCGGGCGGCGTCCAGCCGCAGACGAAACGCGCCACCGCCACGTAGGGTTCGTGGCTGTACTGCTCGAAGAACAGCCAGCTCAGCGCCTGCGCGCGCTGCCAGGGATCGGCGGGCAGATACCCGGTGCCCTCGGCCAGCCAGCACAGGATGGCGTTGGATTCGGCCAGCACGCGCCCATCCTCGCGTTCCAGCAACGGCACCTTGCCGTTGGGATTCTTGGCCAGGAACGCCGGGGTGCGGGTCTGGCCGTTGGCGCTGTCGACCTCGACCCAGCGGTAGCCGCAGCCGAGCTGGTCCAGCAACAGCCGCACCTTGTAGCAATTGCCGGACAGCGCCATGCCGTACACGGTCAGGGGAAAACGTTCGGATGCCATGCGCCGCTCCTGTGTCGAATGCCGCCGTCGTCGTGGCTCAGCCCCGCGCCTGCCACTGCGCGCGCGACTGCCCCCACACTTCCACGTCTAATGCCTGCAGCGGCTCGGGCAGGCGGTCCTGGCGCAGGTAGCGCGAGCCTAGCTTGGCCGCCACCGCCTTGGAGTTGGCGTTGTCCGGCACGATGGTGTGGATCACCTCCGTCCAGCCCAACTGCGCGAACGCCCAGTCGATCGACGCCGCGGCCGCCTCCGGCGCATAGCCCTGGCCCCAGAACGCGCGGGCGATGCCCCAGCCGACCTCCGGACCCGGCCAGCCGTGCGGCTGCCAGGGACCGACCCGGCCGATCCACTGCCCGCTGCGCTTCTCGATCACCGAGAACATCGCAAATCCCTGCAACTGCCAGCTGCCGACCAGCGAGGTCAGGCTGCGCCAGACCACCGATGGCGCCTGCACGCCGCCAAGGTGATGCATGGTCTCGGCGTCGGCGGAAAAGGCGCAGAACGCCGCGAAATCCTCGGCAGTGGGCGGGCGCAGCAACAGGCGCTCGGTTTCCACGCGCACATCGAAGACGCTCATCGTCGGTTCTCCTTTGAACAGGCCCGCGGCCGGCCGCGGGCGATGGCTTCAAAACGCATTGATGCCGGTCAGTTCGCGACCGACCACCAGTTGGTGCACGGTCTCGGTGCCCTCGTAGGTGATCACCGATTCCAGGTTCAGCGCATGCCGGATCGCACCGTAGTCGGTGGTGATGCCGGCTCCGCCGAGCAGGTCGCGGCATTCGCGGGCGATGTCCAGGGCCATGCGCACGTTGTTCCACTTGGCCAGCGACACCTGCGCCGGCTGCAGCGTGCCGGCGTCCTTGAGCCGGCCCAGTTGCAGCGCCAGCAACTGCGCGCTGGCGATGCGCCGTGCCATGTCGGCCAGCTTGATCTGCGCGCTCTGCGTCGCCGCCAGCGGCCGCCCGAACAGCATTCGCTCGCCGGCATAGGCCAGCGCCTCGCGCAGGCAGGCGATGGCCGCGCCGATCGCGCCCCAGCTGATGCCGTAGCGGGCCTGGGTCAGGCAGGCCAGCGGACCCTTCAGACCGCGCACGCCGGGCAGGCGCTGGCTGTCGGGCAGGCGCACATCGTCGAAGAACAGCGCCGAGGTCACCGAGGCACGCAGGCTCATCTTGTGCGCGATGTCCTGGGTGCCGAAGCCCGGGGTGCCGGCCTCGACCAGGAAACCCTGGATGCCGTCGTCGGTCTGCGCCCACACGATCGCCACGTCGGCGATGCTGCCGTTGGTGATCCACATCTTGCTGCCGCTCAGGCGCCAACCATCGCCGTCGCGCACCGCACGGGTCTGCATCGCCGCCGGGTCGGAGCCGCCCTGGGACTCGGTCAGGCCGAAACAGCCGATCGCCGTGCCGGCGGCCATCGCCGGCAACCAGCGCTGGCGTTGCGCGTCGCTGCCATAGGCATGGATCGGGTACATGCACAGCGAGGACTGCACACTGACAAAACTGCGCAGGCCGCTGTCGCCGCGCTCCAGTTCCTGACAGATCAGGCCGTAGCAGACCGCGTTGAGGCCGCCACCGCCCTGCCCGGCCGGCAGGCTGGCGCCGAGCAGCCCCAGTTGCGCCAGTTCCGGCACCAGTTCGCGCGGGAACCGCGCCTGGTCGAAGGCGTCGCCGATCACCGGCAGCACTTTCGCATCGACGAAGCGCGCCACCGCCTGCTGGATCGCGCGCTCCTCCTCGCTGAGCAGCGCGGCTACGTTGAACAGGTCGTCGCAAGGCAGGGGCATGGCGGCATCCACGGCGAAAACCGCATTGTATCGGTCCCGCCCGCGCCGCCGCCCGCAGATAGACGAAGGCCGGCGCACGCGCCGGCCTTCGGAGGTGCAACCGCGCTGCGACTCAGCGCTGGCTGACGGCGACGTCGCCGGCCGAGGCGGTCTGGGTGACCAGGCGGCCGTCCAGCACCGGCAGGCGGTCGCTGTTCGGGCGGTCGTCCATGCGCACGGTCTTTTCCTGGCCGTCGTAACGGTAGGTCACGTCATAGCCCTTGACCACGTCCTGCGTGCCCATGGCGATGCGGCTGCCCGGCTTGCTGTCCATGCGCATGGTGCCGGTGGTGCCGTCGTCGTTGCGGTAGGTCACGTTGTAGCCGGTGATGGTCGAGGACTGCGCGGTGCTGTTCTCGGTGTGGCACTGGCGCTCGGTGCGGTCGACCACGCGACCGCCGACATGGTTCTGGTCGATGCGGTTGCCGATGAAGCCACCGGCCACCGCGCCGGCCGCGGTCGCGGCCTTGCGGCCGTTGCCATGGCCGATCTGGTTGCCGAGCAGGCCGCCGACCACCGCGCCAACCACGGTGCCGCCGACATTGCCGTCGCGCTCGGGCAGGCGCTCCTGCACCACCACGTCGTTGCAAACTTGGCGTGGCGTGGTGGTGGTGGAGGTCTGGCGCAGCGGCTCGGTGCCGATCACCTCGGCGTAGCGCTGCTGCTTCTGGGTGATCGGATCGACCCGGACCACGTCGGCGTACTCGAGCTTGCCACCGACGCTGTTGTCCATCGCGCTGTCGCCGCGGGTATTGTCCAGGGCCGGGCGCACGTCGCCGCTGGCGACGTCCACGGGTTTGTCGCGATTGTTCATGAAGGCCGCGGTGGCGACGCCGCCGACCAGCAAGGCGCCAGCCGCGACCAGAACGGTTGTCGTAGTGCTTTTCATGTGTGCTCTCCTGCGGGCTGACCGCGTTGTCTACGGTGCTGTGATTACCATGCCGAAGCTGAACCGATCCGCTCCCTATTCAGTAACGCGGCGTACACGCGACTGGTAACGCCCCCGGAACGTCGCCATATCAAAGCTGTTAGCGTTTCCACCGCTGCCCCGGAGCACCTGACATGCCCAACCCGATCGTCTATCCGCTGCTGCGCTGGGCGGGCAAATTGCGCTACCCGACGCTGTTCAAGATCGCCGCCGGGCTGTTCGTGCTGAGCGTGCTGCTGCCCGATCCGGTGCCCTTCATCGACGAGATCGTGTTCGGCCTGGGCACCCTGCTGCTGGCCAACTGGAAGACCCGCACCCCGGCGCCGGCCACCGAGCCGCTGAACTCGACCGCGCAACGCGTGCGCCGCTGAGCGCCGATGCCGTTGATCGACAGCCACTGCCACCTGGACGCGGAAGAGTTCGATCCGGACCGCGACGCGGTGATCGCGCGCGCGCAGGCGGCGGGCGTGCAGGCGCAGGTGGTGCCGGCGGTGACCGCGGCGTCTTGGGCGAAGCTGCGTGCGGTCTGCGCGGCCTCGCCCGGCCTGTATCCGGCGTATGGCCTGCATCCGCTGTTTCTGGCCGAGCACCGGCCCGAGCACCTGCCCTTGCTCGGCGAGTGGATCGAACGCGAGCGTCCCTGCGCGATCGGCGAATGCGGCCTGGACTTCTTCGTCGAAGGCTTGGACGAAGCCGAGCAGCAGCGCTACTTCGCTGGCCAGCTGCAACTGGCACGAGAGTTCGACCTGCCGGTGATCGTGCATGCGCGGCGCGCGGTGGACGCGGTGATCCTGGCGATCCGCAAGGTCGGGCGCCTGCGTGGCGTGGTGCACAGTTTCGCCGGCAGCGCCGAGCAGGCGGCACAGTTGCAGTCGCTGGATTTCCTGATCGGCCTGGGCGGGCCGGTCACCTACGCACGGGCGCAGCGCCTGCGCCGGCTCGCCGCCACGGTGCCGTTGCAACAGCTGCTGCTGGAAACCGATGCGCCGGACCAGCCCGATGCCGCGATCCGCGGCCAGCGCAACGAACCGGCGCGGCTGCGCACGGTGCTGGACACCATCGCCGCGCTGCGCGACGCACCTGCCGCCTCCATCGCCGCGCAGACCACGGCCAACGCGCAGCGCTTGTTCGGCGGCCTGCCCGACGTGCTTCCCGACACAGCCGGGCCGGGCTGACGCAGGGCTTTCCCGCAGACACAGCGCACACCGCTCGCCGGCGTGGCGGCGCCCTGCGCAAGCGCCGCTCGGCACACAGGCACGCTGGCCAACGCGCAGCTCCACGCTGCAGCGATCCGCGCGAACGTCGCTTGCCGCGCATCTTTCGTACGAAACTGTGAACTGGGCTACCGGATCACGGTCTTTCGACAGGGTCTCCGCCTGCTGGCTTCTGCTACTGTGCACCGCGCTGAACGGCGAGCGGATCTTTTGTCCGCCAGGCACCGGAGTGTGAACCCGTTCGCTCTCAGCACAAGGCTCGGCGGCCGGCTCGATGGCACGCGTTCTGGCAGATCGGATCATCCTGGCGTGAAACAACCGGCAAGCCGTATCCCCTACCCGCTTCTCCACAGCGCGCGGCGCACGCGTGCGATCGCCTCCTCCGCGGCCGCCCCGGCGCGAGCGGAGCCATCGCGCATGCGAGCGCCACGACGATGAAAAGCGCCGCGAGTTCCGAGAAACACGTCTCCAACGGCGAAAGCTGGGTCTCCCTGAAATTCCGCGACAGCAATCGCAGCCGCAAGATGCGCAGCACCTTGACCCTGGCCGGGGTCTCGTGCACCACGCTCGGCGCCTTGTGGACCGTGTGCTACCTGTACTACGGCCGGCCGGAACTGGCGCTCGCCTTCGTCGGGCTCACGGCGGTCGGCCTGCTCGCGCTGTGCCGCCGCCGCCATTGCGACGAGGCCTCGTTGTCGCTGGTGGCGCATGGCGTGTTCGTGGTGGTGCTGGTGATCTCGATCATCGATGCGCCGATCGGCACCGTGCCGCGCTCGGTGCACACCTTCTTCCTGCCGCTGGCGGCCGGCGCGCTGTTCGTGTTCGACCGCAGCCGCCGCTACCGCGCGCTGGTGTTCCCGCTGGCATGCCTGGGCGCCTTCGTCGCGTTCGGTTCGGGCGAACTGGACTGGCTGGCGCCGGCGTCCTCGCCGCCGCCGGGGATGCGCCGGCTCGGCGCGATCTCCAACATGGCCTGCGCGGCCGGCCTGCTCGCGGCGATCCTGCACATCTACCGCAACGACGTGAACGCGCGCATTTCGCTGGAGCGGGAACTGGCGCGTGCAGTCGGCAACGGCGAGATCGAGGTGCTGTACCAGCCGCAGGTGAGCGCGAACGGCAGCATGCTCGGCGCCGAGGCGCTGGTGCGCTGGCGCCATCCCAGCGGCAAGCTGCTGACCCCGGACAAGTTCATCCCGCTGGCCGAAGAGAGCCAGCTGATCCGGGACGTGGGACTGGAAGTGCTGCGTCAGGCCTGCAGCACGCTGCGGCGCTGGTCGCACGAGCAGGATCTGCGTGCGCTGGTGGTCGCGGTGAACGTCAGCCCGGTACAGTTGCTCGATCCCAACTTCGTGGCGTCGGTGAAGCAGGTGATCACCAGCGAGGGGGTGGCGCCGGCGTCGCTGGAATTCGAACTGACCGAATCGGCGCTGTACGTGGACACCGCCGGGGTGCGCGCCAAGATGCACGAACTCAAGGCGTTCGGCATCGGCTGGGCGCTGGACGATTTCGGCACCGGCTTCTCGTCGCTGGCCATGCTCAGGACGCTACCGGTCACCAAGCTGAAGATCGACCGGCAGTTCGTCAACGACGCCAAGGCCGACGAGTCCTCGCGGCGCCTGCTGGCCAAGATCGTGGAGATCTCGGAGGTGATGGGCATGGTCGCGCTGGCCGAAGGCATCGAGGATGCGCAGCAGTGCGAGATGCTCTCGGCCATGGGTTGCCGGCACTTCCAGGGCTTCCTGTTCGGCCGGCCGCAGCCGGCGCACGACCTGGAACGGCTGGCCTTCCTGCAGGCCGGCACCGAGCGCAACCTGATGAGCGGCGCGGCCACGCGCGCCCCGGACGCGCCGCCGCCGTCCAGCGCGCGCTAGGCGGCCGCCGCCTCGCGCGCCACCGCGCGCTTCAACAGCATCTCCAGCGCCTTGCCGACCGCGGCGAAGGCGAACGCACCGGTGATGTGGGTGGCCGCGCCCAACCCGGCGCCGCAGTCCAGGTTCAAGGCCGCATCCGGCCCCAGCACAGGACGCAGTCCGCAGACGCTGCCATCGGCCTGCGGATAGCGCACGTTCTCCAGCGAGTACACCGCCGGCACGCCGAAATAGCGCTGCGGGTTCTTGGGGAAATTGAATTCGCTGCGCAGCTTCTTGCGGATCAGCGCCAGCATGGCGTCGTGCTCGGTGCGCGACACGTCGCGGATCCGCACCAGGGTCGGATCGGTGCGCCCGCCGGCCGAGCCCACGGTCAGCAGCGGCAGCTTGCGCCGCCGGCACCAGGCGATGGTCTCGACCTTGACCCGAAAGCTGTCGCAGGCATCGATCACCAGGTCGAAGCCGGCATCGAGCAAGTCGGCGATGTTGGTCGGGGTGAGGAAGGCCTCGACCGGCACCGCCTCGATCTGCGGATTGATCGCCACGCAGCGCTCGGCCATCGCCACCGCCTTGTTGCGCCCGTACTGACCGGCCAATGCCGGCAGTTGCCGGTTGGTGTTGGACACGCAGATGTCGTCGGCGTCGATCAGGGTCAGATGCCCGACGGCCGAGCGCGCCAGCGCCTCGACCACCCACGAGCCGACCCCGCCCATGCCGACCACCGCCACACGACAGCGCGCCAGCCGCGCGATCGTGCCTTGCCCGTAGAGCCGGTCGATGCCGGCGAAGCGTTCGCGCCATTGTTCGTTCATCCGCGCATTTTAGGGGATTGCCTGGGGAGCCGGGATTGGGGACTGGGGACTGGGGATTCGCGGCGTGGCTTGGCGGCCCGCGCGCGACGCGTCGCCGCAGGCGTACCATCGGCACTCCATCCCGCTGCGCATGCCTGCCATGGCCAAGCCGCCCTCATCCCCGCCCGCTTCCGCGTCCCGCTATCTGTTCGTGCTGCTGGCCGGCCTGTTGCTCGGCCTGGTGCTGACGGTGATGGCGCTGCGCGCGGTGCAGGCGCGGCAGGATCCGTTCCCGCGCAGCCTGATGCAGGTGATGGGCAAGCAACTGGCGCTGCTCGAACGCGACACCGCGCACCGGCAATGCAGCGGCGCGGGTCCGCAGGCGCGGCTGCGCACGCTGCGGCTGCTCGGCGACGAACTGGGCACGGCGTTTCCCGACCTGGCCGACGACAGCCGCTTCCGCGAGCACGCCGATGCGCTGCGCGCCGGTGTGGACGCGGCGCTGGCACAGCCGCCGGCCGACTGCGCCGCGCTGGCGCAGGCGCGCCAGCAGATCGACGAACGCTGCGACGCCTGCCACCGCGATTTCCGCTGAGCGTTCGCTGAGAGCGGCGCCGAGCTTGCTGCAGGGGTTTCGCTGACGGACCGACGCAGGCCTCGCTGCGCTGTCGGCGTGGCTTCAGCGCACATGTGCCAGTGCGCGTATCGATGAATTGCCGCTGACGCAAGCAGGCGCGAGGCTGAACGGCACCTGCCAGGGTTGGCGTTGCATTCACGCAGGGGTGGACAGGATGCGTGCGAACGCGGCGCTGCCGCCGCGCTCCATCACTGTCGAGGAGAGCACCCATGAAGATTCAACTGATGGCCACCGCTGCCGTGGCGACCCTGGCGCTGGCAGGCTGCGCCACGTCCCCGGGCTATGGCGGCGGTTACGGCGGCGGCTACAGCCAGCCGGCGCGCGGCGGTTACACCCAGACCCGCTGCGCCGACTGCGGCATCGTCACCCGCATCGACACCGTACCGTCCGGCCGCACCGCGCCGTCGGCCACGGGCGCGATCCTGGGCGGCATCGTCGGCGCGGTCGCCGGCCATGAGATTTCCGACCACACCGGCGGCAGCAAGGGCAACCAGAACGTGTCGGCGGTGGCCGGCGCGGCGGCTGGCGCACTCGCCGGCAACCAGATCCAGAAGAACGTCACCAGCGATACCTACGACGTGCATGTGCAGATGGACGACGGCCGGGTGATCGTGGTCAACCAACGCGACCTGGCCGGGGTGCGCGAGAACACCTACGTGCGCGTGGTCAACGGGCGCGTCGTGCCGCGCTGATCGGCCTCGCCGACCTGCCCCGAAACGCAAAAAGGCCCGCAGTGCGGGCCTTTTTGCTGCGCGCGACGCGGCGCGCGACAACGCCTCAGAGCGGCTGCACCGCGTCGGCCTGCAGGCCCTTCTGGCCCTGCACCACGGTGAAGCTGACCTTCTGACCTTCCTTCAGGCTCTTGAAGCCCTGGGTCTGGATCGCCCGGAAGTGCACGAACACGTCCTCGCCGTTTTCGCGGCTGATGAAACCGAAACCCTTGGCATCGTTGAACCACTTCACGGTGCCGTTTTCGCGATTGCCAGTGCCGTTCATGATCGACTTACTCCTTGGAACACGTCTCAGGGGTGGGTACGCCGTGGGGTGCGGCGGCTGGTTGCAAGGAGGAAGCGAGGTATAACGATGTAGCGGATCGGTGGATCTACCGCATCAGGCCACGATTCACGGTGACCTTTGCAAACGCAGCGGCTGCAACTTACCCCGGTCAAAATGAAAATGCAATCAGCAAAAAGACCCCATCTGTCAACCCCCAAATCTCCCCCGCGGTGAGCCACGTGGACCCTGCGTTCATCTATTACGTCTGTGCCGGCCTCCTGGTTCTGGTCGGGCTGGCAGGGGTGCTGCTGCCGGCCCTGCCCGGCACCCCGCTGATGTTCGCCGGGATGCTGCTGGCGGCCTGGGCCGACGGCTTCCAGCGGCTGGGCTGGCCGACGCTGACCGTGCTGGGCGTGCTCACCGCGCTATCGCTGCTGGTCGACCTGCTGGCCACCGCGTTCGGTGCGCAGCGCGTCGGCGCCAGCCGCAAGGCGCTGTGGGGATCGGTGCTGGGCGGGATCGCCGGCATGTTCTTCATGCCGATCGGGCTGTTCGTCGGCCCCTTCGTCGGTGCCCTGGCCGGGGAGTACTGGCACGGCCGCGAACTGCGCCAGGCGACCCGCGTCGGCGTCGGCACCTGGCTGGGCATCGTCCTGGGCACCGCCGCCAAGCTCGGCCTGGCCCTGGCGATGCTCGCGGTGTTCGCGGTGGCCTGGCTGCTCTGACGCAGCACGCCTGAAGACGGCGTCGCGGCGGCAGCATGAACGTGTGATGACCCTGTTGTCGTCACTTCCTGTATTTTCCCTGCCGGCCATTCACCCCGGCAGCGCACCACCCGCCCGCGCCGCCCGTTGCAGCGAGAACCGCATGTCCCATCGTCAGGTCCGTCCCCTGTTGCTGCTGTCGATCGCGGCCGTGCCGCTTGCGCACGCGCAGGAAGTCCTGCCCACCCCCGCCTCGCCGGAAGCCTGCGTGGCGATTTCCAGCGACGCCGCCCGCCTGGCCTGCTACGACCAGGCGTTGTCGCGCCGCACCGCCGATCCGCAGGCCGCCGATGCCGCGGCAAAGGCTGCCAGCGAACGCCAGAAGCAACAGCTGGACGCCAGCGTGCCGGAAGACGCCGGCGTCGCCGAGCGCACCCGCCAGCGCGCCGCCGCGATCTTCAAGCAGGACCGCTACGACAGCACCATCGCCAATGCCGGCAAGGGCTCGCTGCTGGACAGCCACTGGGAACTGGCCAAGGACTCCAAGCTGGGCACCTTCCAGCTGCGCGCCTACAAGCCGGTGTACCTGCTGCCGGCGTTCTGGACCAGCAAGAAGAACGAGCTGCCGTCCTCGCCGAACCCGGTCAACACGGTGACCACCGCCGAGCCGCTGGACAGCGTGGAGGCGAAGTTCCAGCTGAGCTTCAAGACCAAGATCGTGGAGAACATCTTCGGCGACAACGGCGACCTGTGGGGCGCCTATACCCAGAGCTCGCGCTGGCAGGTGTACAACTCCGAGCAGTCGCGGCCGTTCCGCGAGACCAACTACGAGCCGGAACTGATGCTGGTGTTCCGCAACAACTACAGTCTGTTCGGCTGGAAGGGACGGATGACCGGCATCCAGCTGACCCACCAGTCCAACGGCCGCAGCGATCCGCTGTCGCGCAGCTGGAACCGGGCGATGCTCAACATCGGCCTGGACCGCGACAACTGGGCGCTGGTGCTGCGCCCTTGGTACCGCATCCCGGAGAGCCGCAAGCAGGACAACAATCCGGACATCGAGGACTACATGGGCCGCGGCGACGCGACCCTGATCTACAACCGCAACGGCCACGAGGTGGCGCTGATGGCACGGCATTCGCTGCGCGGCGGCGACCGCTCGCACGGCGCGGTGCAGCTGGACTGGGGCTTCCCGATCAGCAACCTGCTGCGCGGCCATGTGCAGGTGTTCGACGGCTATGGCGAGAGCATGATCGACTACAACCACCGCGCCACCTACGTCGGCGTCGGCATCTCGCTGCTGGAATGGTTCTGATCGGCCACGGCTGAGCGGCGCACGCGACGCCCGCCTGGGCGTCGCGTGCGCCGGTCGCTCAGAACCGGTAGTTGCCCTTCAGCCACAGGTTGCGGCCCGGTTCGGCGATACGCACCGGGTCGGCCGGGAAGCCGAAATCGGCGCTGCCGGCCAGGTTGAGATGTTCGCTGTAGCGGCGGTCGAACACGTTGTCGATGCCGGCGCTCAGCCGCAGCCCCTCACTGACCCGGTAGCCGCCGCTCACCCCCAGCGTGGCGAAACCGGCGCTGCGGCCGAGGTCGCGGCCAACCACGTTGCCTTGGTCCAACGCCACCCGCCCCTGCCGCGCCACCGCGCGCAGCAACGCCCCGGCCGACCAGCGCTGCCCTTCCCACTCCAGTCGCAGCCGCGATTCCAGCGGCGGCATCTGCGGCAAGGGCGTGCCGTCGCTGCGGTTCTCGCCCCAGGCGTAGGCCAGCGTGCCGCCGAGAGTCAGGCCGTGCAACGGCTGCCAATCCAGTCCCGCCTCGGCGCCGGCGATGCGCGCATCGACATTGTCGACGCGGGTGGTGGTGCCCATCATGCCGCCGTCGGCATAGGTAAAGAGGATGAAGTCCTGCACCCGCCCGGCGTAGGCGGAGACCCAACCCTGCACGGTCGCGCCGCGGTACTGCAGGCCGAGATCGAGCTGGGTGGTGCGTTCCGGGCGCAGCCCGGCGAAGGCGTTGGCCGCGCCCATCGGGCCCATGTCCGCAGAGAACAGCTCCCAGTAGTCCGGCATGCGTGCGCTGCGGCCCAGGCCGGCATACCAGACGGTGTCGGCCGAGAGGTTGCGCTCCACGCGCAGGAAGCCGCTGCCCAGGTCTTCGCTGCGCGTCTGCCCGGCGGTGGGATTGGGCATGCCCATCATGCCGATGCTGCGCCGGGTGTCCTCGACCTGCGCGCGATCCAGGCGCAGGCCGGCGATCCAGCGCTGCGCCGTGCCGGCGCCGAAGGTCGCCTCGGCGAAGGCGCCGAGATTGTCGAACCGCGCGTCGGTGCGCCACGGCACGGTCCGGTATGCGCCCTCGCCGCTGGCGCTGCGGTCGCGGTGGCGGCTTTGCTGGGTGTCGACGCCGGCCTGGACCACGACCTGCTCCCAGCGCCACTCCGATTCCACGCGCCCGCCGCTGGTGCGCCGGTCCACGTTGGCGGCCATCGGCATCGGCATCGCCGACTGCGGGTTGGGCCGGCGCAACGTGTAGTTGTCCATGACGTGGTCGGCGTCGTTGACGTAGGCGTTGGCGCGCAGCGCTTCCCAGGCGCCGGGCAGGTCGGTGCGCTCGAAGCGCGCGGCGTAGCTGGTGCGACGGAACTGGGTGCCGTCCATGCTGCGCCCGGCGTAGCGGGCCAGGCCGTCGCCGCTGCCGGCGGAGAGTTCCAGCACGGTGTCCGGGTCCGGAGTCCAGCCGACCGCGGCGTCGGCATTCCACTTGCGCCAGCGCGACGGCACCACTGCGCCGTCGCCATCGCGGTAGTCGCCGGCCTCGGAGCGGTTGGCGTCCACGCGGGCGTAGCCGCTGCGGTTGCCGCCGCGCAGGTCCAGGTTCTGGTCGTTGCGGCTCCAGGACCCGACCAGCGCGCTGGCCTCGCCTTCCAGCGTCGGCGCCGCGTAATGCGGGGTGTCGCGCTCGAAGCGCACGGTGCCGGCGGAGGCGCCGGGCCCCCAGCGCACGGTCTGCGGGCCCTTGACGATGGTGAGCCGGTCGAAAGTCTCCGGCGCGATGTAGGACAAGGCGTTGTCCATCCGCGCCGGGCACGCGCCGACCAGGGTGCCGTCGTTGCTGAGCACGTTGAGCCGCGAGCCGAACATGCCGCGCAGCACCGGATCGCCGTTGGTGCCGCCGTTGCGGATCGCGGCGAAGCCCGGCACGGTCTTCAGATAGTCGGCGCCGTCGCTGGCCGGCACCGGCTGCCGCGGCAGCTTCGGATCGACCGTCCAGGTCAGCGGCGCGACCGGCGCGGTGGCAGTCACCTGCATCCGGTCGAGGGTGGTGGCATCGGGCGCTTCGGCATGGCCGGAAGCGGGAAACAGACTGACAAGAATGCAGCACGACAACGCCGCCCGCGCGGGCGACGGCAGGAACTGAGGCATGAGGTGGACTCCAGAAAAGAACGGCGCCGGCGCGCCTAGCGCACCGGAAACAGGAGAGCGTTCTGGAGATTCGGTGGCGGCCCGCGTGCGGCGTGCGCACGCCAGCGCACGGCAGCGTGGATACGGTGGCGCAATGGCGCCGCGGTTGCAGGCGCGGGCAGCGCAGCGGCCAGCAGCAGGACGATCGCCAGCCACGGCAGCAGCCGTGCGGCGAGCAGGCAGTAGTCGCAGGCGGCATGCGCCGGGCCATGGTCGCGCTGTGCGCCCGACACCTCGTGATGATCGGCGTGGATCGCGTGCGCGGCACCGTTTTCCGGTGGCAGTTTAGGCATCGCCTGCAACCCGGCCGTCGTGCACATCGGCACCGACAGGCTTGCGGTCTCCAGCAGCCGGCTGGCCACCGGCGCGACCACCAGCAACAGCGCGGCCAGCAAGGCGGGCCAGCGCATCAGGCGGCGCAGTCGGGCGGGAGCACGGAGGACGGACACCGCATCATTCTAGGCGGCCGCGTCGGCAGCGGGTCGGCCGCAGTCGCGGGTGCGACAACGTGACGCAGGAGGGGGCGCCGCGTGCTGCCCGACGACGCGCGACGCCTCTTGCGCGCGGTGAATCACGTGAGCGGTCAGCGCACGTGCTTGTGAATCAGCGCTTTGCTGATTCGGCTCTCATGTCGAAGACCAGAAAAAACGGACGAGCACAGTTTCCGCGAACCCACTTCCGTTGCCCGGGGAAGCTGCCGCACCCCGACAGCCGACGCCCCACGACATAGCCACCGTTGCTTCCGAAACCACGCTTCCGCGCCATACCTCACGCCCAGTCGGCAATGCCTTCTCGCCGATAGGTCTCGTGGAACGCCGGGCGCGCCTTCATCCTGTCGGCCAGCGCCTTCAGCGCCGGCCAGCTGTCGGTGGGCCGCGGCATGTTGCGCGACCAGCGCATCAGCATGACCAGCACGAAGTCGGCGGCGCTGCAGTGCTCGCCGAGCAGATAGGGGCCGCCCTGTTCCAGGTGGGTCGCCACCTCGTCCCAGGCCTTTTCCAGGAACGCGCGGGCACTGGCGCGCACGCGCTCGGCATTGTCGGCACCGGCCGGTTCGTCGGGATAGAACCAGTCACGGTAGGCCGGCATCAGAGTGTAGGCGCCGAACAGCATCCAGCGGTAATAGGCCGCGCGTTCATGGGTGCCGGGCGGCGGCGCCAGGCCGGCGTGCGGATAGAGGTCGGCCAGGTGCATGGCGATGGCGACCGATTCGGTCAGCACCTGCCCGTCCAGCACCAGCGTCGGTACCCGCCCCTGCGGGTTGAGCGCCAGGTACTCGGGGCTCTTCTGCTCCTGGCGCTCGAAATCGAGCATGCGCAGTTCGAAATCGACCTGCAGTTCGATCAGCAACCAGTGCACGACGAACGAGGCGGTACTGGGCGAACCGTAAAGCACGATGGACACGACGCTTTCCCCGGAGACGGAACCAGCGCCGATTATTGCCGCGGCGCCGGCACACCGCCAGCGCCGCGCGCAACGCCGACGACTTCGTCGGCGTCCGCGCTGCGGCCGATCAGGCCTCGACCACCACCGGGATCTTGCCGATGCGCGCCTGCCACTCGCGCGGGCCGGTCTTGTGCACCGACTCGCCGCTGGCATCGACCGCCACGGTCACCGGCATGTCCTTGACCTCGAACTCGTAGATCGCCTCCATGCCCAGGTCTTCGAACGCCAGCACCTTGCTGGCCTTGATCGCCTTGGACACCAGGTAGGCCGAACCGCCGACCGCCATCAGGTATACCGCCTTGTTGTCGCGGATCGCGGCGATCGCCGCATCGCCGCGCTCGGACTTGCCGACCATGCCCAGCAGGCCGGTCTGCTCCAGCATCTGCCGGGTGAACTTGTCCATGCGCGTGGCGGTGGTGGGGCCGGCCGGGCCGACCACTTCGTCGCGCACCGGATCGACCGGGCCGACGTAGTAGATGAAGCGGTTGGTGAAGTCCACCGGCAGCGTCTCGCCGCGGTTGAGCATGTCGATCATGCGCTTGTGCGCGGCGTCGCGGCCGGTGAGCAGCTTGCCGTTGAGCAGGATCGTCTCGCCTGGCTTGAAGCTGGCCACTTCCTCGCGGGTGATGGTGTCCAGGTTCACCCGGCGCGCATTGGTCGGGTTGTAGGTCAGCTTGGGCCAGTCTTCCAGCGATGGCGGCTCCAGCATCACCGCGCCGCTGCCGTCCAGGGTGAAGTGCGCATGGCGTGTCGCCGCGCAATTGGGGATCAGCGCCACCGGCAGGTTGGCGGCGTGGGTCGGATAGTCCTTGACCTTGATGTCCAGCACCGTGGTGAGGCCGCCCAGGCCCTGCGCGCCGATGCCCAGCGCGTTGACCTTCTCGTACAGTTCCAGGCGCAGCTCCTCGGCGCGGTTGGACGCGCCGCGGGCCTGCAGGTCGACGATGTCGATCGGCTCCATCAGCGCTTCCTTGGCCAGCAGCATCGCCTTCTCGGCGGTGCCGCCGATGCCGATGCCGAGCATGCCCGGCGGGCACCAGCCGGCGCCCATGGTCGGCACGGTCTTGAGCACCCAGTCGACGATGGAGTCGGAGGGATTGAGCATGGCGAACTTGCTCTTGGCCTCCGAGCCGCCGCCCTTGGCCGCGACGATGACGTCGACGGTGTCGCCGGGGACGACCTTCACGTTGACCACCGCCGGGGTGTTGTCCTTGGTGTTCTGGCGCTTGCCGGCCGGGTCGGCCAGTACCGAAGCACGCAGCTTGTTGTCCGGATGGTTGTAGGCGCGGCGCACGCCCTCGTTGACCATGTCCTCCACGCCCATCGTGGCGTCGTCCCAGCGCACGTTCATGCCGATCTCGAGGAACACGGTGACGATGCCGGTGTCCTGGCAGATCGGCCGGTGGCCTTCGGCGCACATGCGAGAATTGATCAGGATCTGTGCGATGGCGTCCTTGGCCGCCGGCGACTGCTCGCGCTCGTAGGCCGCGGACAGGTTCTTGATGTAGTCGACCGGGTGGTAGTAGCTGATGTACTGCAGCGCGTCGGCGACGGACTGGATGAGGTCTTCCTGCTTGATCGAGGTCACGGCTGGCTCTGCGGCTGGCGGGGGGAAACCCGCCCATTTTAGGGCAAAGTGGCGGCCCCGCCCGCTGTCACGCCGGCACGCCCTGTTGCGTCCTGGTCGTCATGACCCACGATCCGACCTTCGAATCCCACCGCGCCCGGCTGTTCGGGCTGGCCTACCGCCTGCTCGGCAGCCGCGCCGACGCCGAGGACATCGTGCAGGACGCCTGGCTGCGCTGGCAGGCCAGCGACCGCGGCACGATCCGCGACCCCGAAGCCTGGCTGGTGACCGCCACCACCCGGCTCGGCCTGGACCGCCTGCGCGCGGCGCGCAGCGCCCGCGTCCACTACGTCGGGCCGTGGCTGCCCGAGCCGCTGGAGATCGCCGACGCAGAAGACGCCGACCCGGCCGAGCGCCATGACCGCGCCGAGCAGGTGTCGCTGGCGTTCCTGGCGTTGCTGGAGCGGCTGAACCCGCACGAGCGCGCAGCGTTCCTGTTGAAGGAGGCCTTCGACCACGACTACGCGCAGATCGGCCGCACCCTGGAGCGCAGCGAGGCCGGCTGCCGGCAACTGGTGCACCGGGCGCGCGAACGGCTCGGCCAGGGCCAGGCGCGCTTCGCGGTCACGCCCGAACGCCACCGCCAGCTGCTGGAGCGCTTCCTGCACGCCTCGCAGCGCGGCGACCGCGCCGCCATCGCCGCCCTGCTGCATGCCGACGCGCAGTTGCGCTCCGACGGCGGCGGCAAGGTCACCGCCAGCCTGCGCCCGCTGCACGGCGCCGAGCGCATCGGTCGGCTGTACTGGGCCGTGGCGCGGCGCGGCCTGGGCCTGCAGGCGCGGATCGGCACGGTCAACGGCGAACCGGCGATCCTGCGCTTCCTGGGGCCGCGGCTGCAGTCGGCGACGCTGCTGGTGATCGACGGCGAGCGCATCGCCGAAGTGCTGACGCTGATGAACCCGGACAAGTTGCCGGCGCCGACGGCGCGACCTGCAGTCAGCCGTGACTGACCTGCGCCGGCGCTGTCACGCCGCGACGCACAGCCGCGTCCTGGAGGGGAAGGCGGCCATGGTGGCCGCCATGCGCGACCCACCATGCACTTCCATCGCATCGACTACACCCGCCACGAACCCGACGCATTCCGCGCCCTGCTCGGCGCCAGCCAGCAGGTCCACGACGGCACGCTCGGCAGCGTCCTCACCGAACTGGTGTTCCTGCGCGTCTCCCAACTCAACGGCTGCGCCTACTGCATCGACATGCATGCCACCGCCCTGCGCAGGGCGG
>NZ_NQYT01000058.1:0-29751 GCF_009192935.1 Xanthomonas sp. LMG 12461 | reverse complement strand
CCGCGCGGCATGCCGTGCGGCCGGTGCCCGGCGGACGCACTGCGCCGGGCGTCGTTCCTCCAGGAGACTGGCGATGTCCGCCACCATGGTCGACCGCGATGCGCGCGCCACGGTCTTCGCGCCGCGTCTGCAGGACTTGTTGCGCACGCATGTGGGGCAGGACGCGTTCCGCCTGGATGCCGACACGGTCGGTGTCGCCGGCGCCGCGCTGAGCGACCGCCTGCTCGCGGCCCGGCCCGCCACCGAACACGAACGGCCGACCTTCAAGCCGTTGCACGGCCGCTCGATCGCGCGCAGCGAAGCGGCGAAACTGATGCAGGCGATCGGCCGCGACGTGCGCGAGGCGCTGAAGCGTCCGCCGCCGCCCACGCTCGATCTGTCCGGTTCATGGCCGCACATCGGCCATGTCTATCTGCGCGACCTGCTGCTCGGCGGCGACCCGTGGCGGCTGCGCCTGCTGATGGACCGCACCCTGGAACTGACGCCGCGCCTGACCTGGGCGGTGATCGCCGCCGGCGCGCTCGCACCGCTGGCGCCGGACGCGGAGGCCTCGGCGTTGGCCACGCTGCTGTCCGCGGCCGATGGCTACCGCGCGCGCCGCGATGCGATGGGCCTGTACCGGCGCACCGCCGCGCCGGTGTGCTTCACGATTTCCACGCTGGTCGCCAACGCGCTGTGGCTGGGGTCGCCGTTCGACGCGCGCGTCTGCAACCGCAACATCCTCTACGAAACCCTGCGCCTGCTGCCGCCGTCCTGGAACATCCTGCGCAATGCCTCGCCCGAGTACGGTGCGCTGGATTCGCGTATCGGCGCCGCCGACGACGTGCTGGTGCTGCCCTTGCTCAGCCATCGCGATCCGGCGGTGTGGGAGGAGCCGGAGGCGTTCCGGCCAGAGCGCTGGGACGGCGTGGATCCCGATGCGTTGTCCGGCTACCTGCCGTTCGGCCATGCCTCCGAGCGCTGCTGGGGCCGGCACATGGTCATGCCGCTGGCGGAGCGGCTACTGGACCTGCTGCGCGGTCAGGACCTGGTCGCGGACCCGCAGCAACGTCGCGCCACTGTGCCGTTGACCGGGCTGCTCGGTGTGGCCCAGGTCGACGTGATCCGGCACACGCGCGCTCGAGGCGTTGCCTGCCGCACGCGGTGACGGCGCTCAGCGCGGGGCGGGCGCCGCGGTGGACCCGCGCGTGACCAGGGTGTAGTCCAGCACCTGGTGGGTGCCGCGGCTGGGCAGGCCGTCGCGGCGCTGGCGAATTTCGCCGAGCAGCAGCGTCACCGCGGCCCTGCCCATCGCCGCGACCGGCTGGTGGATGGTGGTCAGCTCCGGCCAGATCGTGGTGGCCACCGGCGTGTCGTCGAAACCGGCGATCGACAGATCCTCGGGCACGCGCAGGCGCAGTCCGTGCGCGATCGCCAGCGCTGCCGCGGCCATGTCGTCGTTGCTGCACAGGATCGCGCTGGGACGCGGGGCGACCTGCAGCAACGCAGTGGCCGCGAGCAGGCCGGAGCGATAGGTGAACAGGCCTTCGGCCACGCGCTCCGGGGCCACCGTCAGCCCGGCCCCGGCCATGGTGTCGAAGAACGCGCGGCTGCGCAGTGCGCTGGGCGTGTGCCCGGGATCGCCGCTGACGAAGCCGATGTCGCGGTGGCCCAGGTCGAGCAGATGCCGGGTGAGCGCGCACGCCGCCTGGTAGTCGTCGATGCGCACCGAGCTGACCCCGGGCATCGGTGCGCCGGTGGCGACCGCCACCAGCGGAATGCCGCGCGCATCCAGTTCGGCGATGGTCTGCCGCGCATCGCACAGCGGCGGCGGCAGGATCAGGCCATCGGCACCGGCCGCGAGCAGGCGTTCGGTGGCGGCGCGCTGGCTGGCGCTGTCGTCGCTCTTTTCCACCAGCACCTGGCAGCCTTCCAGGCTGCTCTGCTCGAGCATGCCGAGCATGAACTGGTTGAGGTAGGCCGCGCTGGGATTGCTGTAGAGAACGCCGATGCGTGCCAGTCCTGCGGTGCGCAGCGAGCGGCCGGCGAGGTTGGGGCGGTAGCCGAGCGCCTTGATCGACGCTTCGACGCGCTCGCGCATGGTAGCGCTCACGCGCGGGTGGCGATTGATCACGCGCGAAGCAGTCATCGGCGACACGCCCGCATGGCGGGCTACATCCAGCAACGTCACCGCTGAGCCCGCGCGACGTTGCCGTATGCCCATCAAAGGTCCTGGCGCTGCTGCGGAGGGGAAGCCCCTGCGCGCGTCCTGCGCAGGTCCGGTTTACTTTACTCCCTGGGCGGTTCCACTGTCTTGGCCTGGCTGCCGAAACCGCCGTCGGCCTGCGCCGCCAGATATGCGAACACCGCATACGCGGCGACATTCTGCGCCAGCGCCTTCGGGTCGATCTTGTCCAGGGTGTCGTCGGCGGTGTGATGCAGATCGAAGTAATCGCTGCCGTCCTGCGCCAGCCAGGCCCAGGCGCCGCCCTTGGCGGCGAGCGGACCGACGTCCGGGCCGGGGCCGCCGGCGTCCGGCGCATAGGCGATGCCGAGCGGTGCCAGCGCCTCGGCGATCTGCCGGGTCGCCGCGCGCGAGCCGGCGGCGTCGCCGGAGCCGGTGTTGAAGGCATAGATGCGGCCGGCGCCGAAGTCGCTCTCGGCGACGATCTGGTGCCGCGCCACGTCCTTGGCATGCGCCTGCGCATAGGCCTTGCCGCCGTACAGACCCTGCTCCTCGTTGGCGAAGGCGACCACGCGGATGCTGCGCTTGGGCGCCTGCTTGAGCTGGCCGATCAGATGCCCGGCGGCCATGCTGATCGCCACGCCGGCGCCGTCGTCGATCGCGCCGGTGCCCAGGTCCCAGGAATCCAGGTGCCCGCCGATCAGCACCACCTCGTTCGGCAGCGTGCGCCCGGTGATCTGCCCGATCACGTTGTAGGAGGTGGCGGTGCCGTCCCAGCCGCAGTCCAGCGCCAGGCGCAGGCGTACCGGGCCGCGCGCGAGCAGGCGCGCCAACTGGTTGGCGTCGGGCACCGACAGCGCCGCCGCCGGCACCGGCGTCAGTCCTTCGTCGAAACGGGTGATGCCGGTATGCGGCACGCGGTGCGAATCGGTGCCGGCCGAGCGCATCACGAAACCGATCGCGCCCTTGCGGATCGCTTCTGACGGCCCCTTGCTGCGCACCGCGCCGCCGTTGCCGTAGTCCTTGCCATCGCGGGTGCGCAGCATCTGGTAATCGACGAAGGCGATCTTGCCGCGCAGCGCATCGGCGGGCGCCGCCTGCAACGCGGCCAGGTCGGCGAAGCGCACCACCTCGGCCTCGACCGTGCCGCCGGGGCTGCCGCCCAGCGCGGTGACGGTGAGCGGTTGCGCATGCGCGCCGAGCACCTGCGCGTGTTCGCTGCGCCGCTCCCATTTCGGGAACGTCACCGGCTCGGTCCACACCTTGTCGAAGCCCAGTGCCTTGAATGTCGCCGTGGCCCAGGCCACCGCGCGTGCGTCGGCCTCGCTGCCCGCCATCCGCGGGCCGATCTCGGTGGTCAGCGACTCGACCACCTTCCAGCCGGTGTCGTCGGCCAGTGCCCGCTCGCGCAAGGCCGCCGCGTCGCGGAGTGCCGCCTCCGGGATGCGCGTGGCCTCGGCGGCAACCGCAGGAGAGGACAGACTCAGCACAGCAGCGATGACGACGGCAAGACGACGCATGGAAAACTCCGCGGACACAGGAACCGCGAGCTTAGCAGTGCCTCACCGCTGTGCACGACGCGGCCTCCATGGCGGAAGCCGCGTGTGCCGTCGCGCTTACTCCGGGCGCGGCTCGTGTTTGAGCGAATCGCGGATCTCGCGCAGCAGCAGCACTTCCTCGGTCGGGGCCTTCGGCGCCGGCGGTTCCTTGCGGGCGATGCGGTTGATCGCCTTGACCAGCATGAAGATGGCGAAGGCCACGATCACGAACTGGATGATGGTGTTGAGGAAATCGCCGATGCCGATCACCACGGCCGGTACCGGCTTGCCGGCGGCGTCCACCGTCGCCGCCTTCAGCGTCCATGCCCAGCGCGAAAAATCCACGCCGCCCACGAGCAATCCGATCGGCGGCATGATGATCTTCTCGACCAGCGCGGTGACGATCTTGCCGAACGCGGCGCCGAGCACCACGCCGACCGCCAGGTCCAGCACGTTGCCGCGCATGGCGAATTCCTTGAATTCGCGGATCATGCTCATCGGGACTCCTCTCTTGTCAGTGCGGGCCTGTCGCCGCGGCGCTAGCCTAGCGCAGTCGCCGTGGTGGTCGAATCACAGGCGCGCGTATGTCGCGCGACAGGCGCGTCCTCAGCCGACGATGCGGCCGTGCCGCTCGGCCACGTTCTCCAGGCGCGCGCTGAAGCGATCGCCCGGGCGCAGCGCGGCCACGCCGGCCGGCGTGCCCATGAACACCAGATCGCCGGCGCGCAACGCGAACAGCTTGGACAGCTCGTGCAGGATCTCCGGCACGTTCCAGATCATCTGCTCCAGCAGCGACTGCTGGCGCACCTCGCCGTTGACTTCCAGCGAGAGGTTCAAGGCCTCCAGCGCCCCGACCTCGCCAGCCGGGATCAGCTCGCTGATCGGCGCGGAGGCGTCGAAGCCCTTGGCGATGTCCCACGGCAGGCCCTTGGCCTTGGCCGCGGCCTGCAGGTCGCGACGGGTCAGGTCCAGGCCCACGCCGTAGGCCAGGATCAGGGCCTCGGCTCCGTCCACCGGCAGCACGCCGGCGGGCGCGTCCTGGCCCAATGCCACCACCAGTTCCACTTCGTGGTGCAGGTCCTGGGTCGCGGACGGGTAGGGGATGGCGTCGTCGCCGATCACCAGCGCATCGGCCGGTTTCATGAAGAAGGTCGGCTGGCCGCGCTCGGCTTTCGAGGCTGGCGCACTGGCGCCCATCTCACGCGCGTGGTCGGCGAAGTTGCGGCCCACGCAGTAGATGCGATGCACCGGAAACAGGCCCTGTCCACGCACGGGAACGCGCGGAGCCTCGGCAGCAGCGAACAGGTCTTTCATGAGCATGCATCCAACGAGAGGGGATGCAGCAGTTTAGCGGGTCGGGTTCAACCCGATTCCAACAGGGAAGCGGATGTCGCTCTCGCGATTCCCCAATCCCGATTCCCCATTCCCAGCTCTAAAGCGGCAAGGCCGGCTTGCGCACCACCCGATACTCGCCATCGACCACATGGCGGCGCGCGGTGGCCGGACGCTTGCCGCGCTGGCTCAGCAGCTTCATCGCGATGCCGCCCAGGATCATCGCCGCGCCCACGAACACGCTGACGAACACCAGCCCGGCCAGGATCGCCAGGCCGAGCAGGCCCACGGCCAGCTTGACCAGCGGATGGCGCGGCTTGCGCGGCGCGAAGACGTGCCGGAATTGGTCGAAATTGAAGAGGCGAGCGCGCATGGCAGAACTCTGTTTCAGTTTGAACCGAAGGGGCGCAGTATCGGCGCTGTTTTATGTGACGGAGTGAAAACTTCGTTAAGCGAAAAATTAACACTTTGCGGTCAGGGGCTTGCATGTGCTCGCCGGGTGAAGGGCGTGCGGCGTCACGGCTGCCGATCGCCCATGCCAGAATGACAACCCCTTGCTGCCTGCGCTGCGTTCCATGACCGAATCATCTGCCGTGCTGGCGCCGCTGCACGACCTGGTTTCCGGCGAGCTGGCCGAGGCCGAGGCGCTGATCGGCGGCGAGTCCGAATCGCTGCTGCTGTACCGCGAGGGCGATCGCGTGCGCGCGTGGTTGAACGTGTGTCCGCATGCCGGGCGCCGCCTGGACTGGGCGCCGGGCCAGTTCCTGAAGAGCCGCGAGGGCCACGTGGTGTGCGCCGCGCATGGCGCCGCGTTCGAACTGCAGGGCGGCGAGTGCGTGTCCGGCCCGTGCCGCGGCCAGAGCCTGCATGCGGTGCCGGTGGACGTGCGCGACGGGCAGGTGGTGCTGGTTTAGCGCGCAGCGCAGGTGCTTGCGACGAGCCGCGCTACAGCGCGTGCCACCAGCCCATCGACATCAGGTTGACCATCAGCACCACCACCAGGGTGTAGACCAGCGACAGCGGGCCGCCGACGCGCCACAGTTCGCGCGGCTGATAGTTGGCCGGGCCGGTGATCATCGAGATCACCGGATTGGACGCGGTCATCAGGTTGTTGGACGCCGACAGCGCCACGATCAGCGCGAACGCGGTGGGATTGCCGCCAGCCGCCAGCGCCAGGTTGACCGCGATCGGCACCATCACGATGGTCGCGCCGACATGGCTGATCACCAGCGAGAACGCGGTGGTCAGCAGGCCCAGGGCGATCTCCAGCGCCCACACCGGCATGCCCTCGGGTAGTCGCGCAATGGTATGGCCGGCGACCCAGGCCGCTGCGCCACTGCTGTCCATCGCCCAGCCCAGCGGGATCAGCCCGGCCATCAGGAACACGGTCTTCCAGTTGATCGCCGCGTAGGCCTCGTCCATGCGCAGCACGCCGGTCAGCAGCATGCCGGCCACGCCGGTCATCAGGGTCAGCGCCACCGGCAGCCTGGAGGTCAGCGCTATCAGGATGGTCAGGGCGAAGATCGTCATCGCGATCTTGAACTTGTGCGGGCGGTGCTCGCCCTTGGGGTAGTCGGTGACCACCACGAAGTCGCGGCTTTCCGAGGCCTGCGCCAGGTCCTGCCAGATGCTGTGGAACACCAGCATGTCGCCGGCGCGCAGCGGCACCTTGCGCACGTCCTCGCGGATCACCTGCTTGTCGCGGTTGATCGCCAGCAGGCTGATCCCGGCCTGCTTGCGCAGGCGCAGTTCTGCCGCGCTCTTGCCGATGAAGCGCGAGGTCGGCGGGATCACCGCCTCGGAGATGCCGGCGCGGCTGGGGTTGAACAGATCGCCGAGATTGCGCAGGCGCGAGGACAGGCGCAGGAACTGGTTCTGCGCGAAATCGGCGACCTGCTGGCGCGCGCCCATCACCCCGAGCACGCTGCCGACCCAGATGCGCATGTCCGCCGGCGGCGCCAGGCGGGTGTCGTTGCCGGTCTTCAGGGCGAGCAGCAGCGGCGCGTTGTGCACGGTCTCGGCCTCGCCCAGGGTCATGCCGACCAGCGGGCTGTCGGCGCTGACGATCAGCTCGAACACGTCGCCTTCGATGCCGTAGGTGCGGGCGAAATAGCTCTCGGTGCGCGCCGGGGTGACGCCGTCGTTGATCAGCCGCTCTTCTTCGGCCAGCGCCTTGTCGCCGCGCACGCGGAAATAGATCAGCGAGGCCGCCAGCAGCGCCACGCCGATCGGCAGCGGCGCGAACATGCGCAGCGGCTCGATGGTGGCCATGCCCGAGGGCAGGTTGTTGTTGGCCGACTGCAGCAGGTCGTTGAGCAGGATCAGCGGCGAGTTGCCGACCATGGTCAGCGCGCCGCCCATCACGATGGCCGCGGCGATCGGCAGCAGCAGCCGCTGCAGGGTCAGCCCGGTGCGTCCGGCCAGGCGCGAGGCCACCGGCAGGTACAGCGCCATCACCGACGGGTTCTGCATGAACGAGGAATTGAGCCCGGCGATGGCGGTGGTCAGCAGCATCAGCCGCTCCTCCACCCCGCGTGCGCGCCGCAGCAGCCACGACGCCAGTCGGTTCAGCGCGCCGGTGCGCTCCAGCCCGGCGCCGAGGATGGTGGTGGCGATGATGCTCATCACCGCGTTACCGGAGAAGCCGCTGAACAGCTCCTCCGGCGCGATCAGCCCGGTCACCCCGAGCACCACCAGCACCACCAGCGCCACCACGTCGGCGCGGATCCGCTCGAACACGAACATCGCCATGGTGAAGCCGACCAGCCCGAGCACGAGCTTCATATCGGTGGTCAGCGTCAGCGCGGTATCCATGCGAGGCCGGGAATGGGGAATCGGGAATGGAGAATGGCAGAAGCGGCCGGTCGTCGCAGGTCGTCGCTAGCGGGGGGCGGCAGACGAGGGCTCTTCCGATTCCCCATTCCCTGTTCCCGATTCCCGGTCGTACAGCAAATCCCACACCCCATGCCCCAGATTCTGGCCGCGGGTCTCGAAGTGGGTCTGCGGGCGCCAGTCCGGGCGTGGCACGTGGCCGCGCGGGCCGGCGCGGTTGACCAGGCCGGGGGTGGCGTCGAGCACGTCCCACATCTGCTCGGCGTAGTCGGCCCAGTCGGTGGCGCAGTGCAGGCGGCCGCCGGCGCGCAGCTTGCGCACCAGCAGCGCGGCGAAGGCCGGCTGCAGCAGGCGCCGCTTGTTGTGGCGCTTCTTGTGCCAGGGGTCGGGGAAGTAGATGCGCACTTCGTCCAGGCTGCCGTCGGCGATCTCGTGCTGCAGCACCTCCACCGCATCGTGGTGGTACAGGCGCACGTGATCGGCGCCGTCCTCGGCCAGGGCGTTGAGCAGGCGGCCCACGCCCGGCGCATGCACCTCGATGCCGATGTAGTCGCGGCTGGGGTCGTGCTGCGCGGCATGGCGCAGCGCGGCACCGTTGCCGAAGCCGATCTCCAGCACCTTGGGCGCGGTGCGGCCGAAAGTGGCGTCCAGATCGCGCGGCTGGCCGCCGTAGTCCAGGCCGAAGCGCGGCCACAGCGCGTCGAACGCGCGCTGCTGGGCGGGAGTGAAGCGGCCCTGGCGCAGCACGAAGCTGCGCACCTGGCGATGGCCTTCCTCGACGGTGAAGGGTTTCGGCGGGGTCTTGGCGCCGGCGCTGGAGAACGGATCGGTCATGCCTGCGGCCTCACCCGATCAGTCCGTCGACCGGCGAGGAGGCGCTGGCGTAGCGCTTGCGCGGGATGCGCCCGGCCAGGAACGCCTCGCGGCCGGCTTCCACCGCCTTGCGCATGGCGCTGGCCATCAGCACGGGGTTGCGCGCGCCGGCGATGGCGGTATTCATCAGCACGCCGTCGCAGCCGAGCTCCATCGCGATCGCCGCGTCCGAGGCGGTGCCGACGCCGGCGTCGACGATGATCGGCACCTTGGCGTTGTCGATGATCTCCAGCAGGTTGTAGCGGTTCTGGATGCCCAGGCCGGAGCCGATCGGCGCGGCCAGCGGCATCACCGCCACGCAGCCGATCTCTTCCAGGCGCTTTGCCAGGATCGGGTCGTCGCTGGTATAGACCATCACCTCGAAGCCGTCGGCGACCAGGATTTCCGCGGCCTTGAGGGTCTGCACCACGTCCGGGAACAGGGTGCGCTGGTCGCCCAGCACTTCCAGCTTGGTCAGGTTGTGGCCGTCGAGCAGTTCGCGCGCCAGCCGGCAGGTGCGCACCGCGTCCTCGGCGGTGTAGCAGCCGGCGGTGTTGGGCAGGATGGTGTACTGCTCCGGCGGCAGCACGTCGAGCAGGTTGGGCTCGCCCGGATTCTGGCCGATGTTGCTGCGGCGGATCGCCACGGTGACGATCTGCGCAGCGGCGGCCTCGGTGGCCAGGCGGGTCTGTTCGAGATCGGCGAACTTGCCGGTGCCGGTGAGCAGGCGCGAACGGTAGGGTTTGCCGGCGATCACCAGCGCATCGTGGGGGGCGGGAGCGTTCATCGGCGGATTATCGCCCATCGCACCGGCCCTGCCGAGCCCGCGCACGGCGGTGAGATTCAGCCGCCGCCCAGCGCGTGCACGATCTCGACCCGGTCGCCGGCGTGCAGTTCGTGCTCGGCATGCGCGCCGCGCGGCACGATCTCGCCGTTGACCTCGACCGCCACGCGTCGCTGGCCCAGTCCTTCGGCCTGCAGCAGCGCGGCCACGGTGGTGGCCGGCGCCAGCGTGCATTGTCTGCCGTTCAATTCGATGTTCATGCCATCATTGTGCAATGCGCGCCGTGGGCGTGCGAGTCGCAATCTTGCGGCAGTGCAACGTGAGCGTGTCCGGCAGAGGTGGAATGATGTCGGCCATGCGGCTACGTATGGTGCGGCCGCTCCCCCGTTTCGCTGCATTTCTCGTGTTCCATTTCTGCCCGGGAGGGCTTCCATGACTTCGTCCATCCGTCCGCTCCGTTCGCTGCTCGCCGCCGCGATCGTGCTCGCCGCCGCGCCTGCGTTCGCGCAGTCCACCTATAGCCGCACCGTGTTCTTCGGCGACAGCCTGACCGACGCGGGCTACTACCGTCCGCTGCTGCCGGCCTCGGTGCGTGCGGTGACCGGCCAGTTCACCACCAACCCCGACTTCGTCTGGGCGCAGTACGTGGCCGAGTACTACGGCACCAACGCCGCCGCCAACGGCAACGGCCAGATCGGCGACGACTACGCCGCCGGCAATGCCCGTGTCGGCGTGGCCAACCCGAGCGCGCTGGGCGTGGCGCCGTCGCTGGCCACCCAGGCCAGCAACTACCTGGCCGCCAACGGCGGCAAGGCCGACCCGAACGCGCTGTATTCGGTGTGGGGCGGTGCCAACGATCTGTTCGCCATCGCCGGCGGTGCGCCGGTGCAGGCCACCATCGGCAATGCCGTGACCGCCGAAGTGGGCATCGTCGCCAGCCTGCAGAGCGCCGGTGCGCGCTACGTCATGGTCAACAACCTGCCGGACGTCGGCATCACCCCGCGCTTCCGCGCCGGCGGCGCCGCGGCGATGGCGCAGGGCACCGCGCTCGCCACCGCCTACAACACCGCGCTGTTCTCCGGCCTCAAGAGCGCCGGGCTGCGGGTGATTCCGGTCGATACCTTCCACCTGCTGCAGGAAGTAGTGGCCAACCCGGGCGCCTATGGCTTCACCAACGTCACCGGCACCGCCTGCCAGCCGCAGATCACCGCGCAGTCGCTGACCTGCAACCCGACCAGCTACGTCAGCGCCGATGCCGCCGACACCTACGTGTTCGCCGACGGCGTGCACCCGACCGGCCGCACCCACGAACTGCTGGCGCAGTACGCGCTGTCGATCCTGGAAGGCCCGCGCACCCAGCAGATCCTGACGCACTCGGCGCAGATGGTCGGCCGCTCGCGCGCCGACCAGGTCGCCTGGCACGTCGACGGCCGCCCGGAAGCGGATGGCGTGCGCTGGTGGGGCAACCTGCGCGGCGACATGCAGCGCTACCAGCATGGCGACCTGTACGACGGCATGGCCCCGGCGGGTCTGTTCGGCGTGGACTGGTCGCGTGGCGAGTGGGTGTTCGGCGGCTTCGGCGGCTTCGGTCGCACCGATGCCGACTTCGGCAACCGCGGCGGCGACTATACCCAGGACGACAGCACCCTCGGCGGCTTCGCCGGCTGGTACGGCGAGCATGCCTGGGTCAACGCCCAGGTCAGCTACACCTGGCTGAGCTACGACGTCACCCGCAAGGTCAACCTCGGCCCGGCCACCATCGAGCACAAGGGTTCGCCGGACGGCAGCAACCTGACCGCGGCGCTGCAGGGCGGCTACGAGTTCGGCGAGGGCAGCTTCAAGCACGGGCCGGTGGCCGCGGCGATCTGGCAGAAGGTCAAGCTCGATGGCTACACCGAGAGCAACCCGAACTCCAGCGCGCTGGGCTACAGCGACCGCGACGTCGAGTCGATGGTCGGCCGCATCGGCTGGAAGGCCAGCATCGATGCCGGCACGGTGAAGCCGTACCTGCAGGCCACCTACGACCACGAGTTCAAGAAGAACCAGGAAGCCACCGCGTACCTGCAGACCATGTCCGACCTGGGCGAGTACGCGGTGCCGGGCATCAACTTCGACCGCAACTACGCGTCGGTGGTGCTGGGCGCGCGGACCAAGCTGTGGGGCTTCGAGAGCAACGTCGGCCTCGCCACCACCACCGGCCAGTCGCGCGCGCACGACACCTCGCTGTTCGTGAACTTCGGCGGCAGCTTCTAAGCACTGCCCGACGTTGCCTGCCTTGCTCGGCTGTGTGCCGGGCAGGGTAGGGCAGATGAGGTGACGTAAACCAACGGCATTGGATGCCAGTTGTGGGAGGGGCTTCAGTCCCGACGCCTCTGATCTCGAGCCGTCGGGACTGAAGTCCCTTTCGCATTTGCCGGCTCATGATCGTCGGCTGCTTCGGCACCATGGCGCGCTGCAGCCCGCATCGCGCCGATTTCTTGCGCAACCCCCGGCCCAGCGCATAGACTGCACCGGCAACGCGGGCGTAGCTCAATGGTAGAGCTGTAGCTTCCCAAGCTACTGACGTGGGTTCGATTCCCATCGCCCGCTCCAGCTGTTGCAAGCGCTTTCGTGCTGTGCACCGCTCCGCAACACCGGGGCCGCTCCGCAATTTCTACTCCTTTTCTGGCTGCGCCTCGACACATTGTCGATGTGGTCGCGTCCTGCTGCGCAGCCCTGTTCGAAGGCCCTGTGTCGGACTGCGTCTGTCGCAGCGAGGAAGTCGCTGTCAAACCCGCTTCATCGACCAGCGCTAGGCTGGCAAACGCCTGAGCGTTCGCTCGTTGCCGGTGTTGCTTCTCGTGGTCGATCACAGCCGTCGTCGTTTTCTCACCCGCACGTCCATGGCCCTTGGGGCTGGCGCGACCATGCCGCTGTTGCCGGGCGTCATCCGCAGTGCGCTGGCGGTGCCGCCGGCGCGGGTCACCGGCACGCTGCAGGACGTGCAGCATGTGGTGATCCTGATGCAGGAGAACCGCTCCTTCGATCATTACTTCGGCTGTCTGCGCGGGGTGCGCGGCTATGGCGATCCGCGGCCGCTGCGGCTGCCCAGCGGCAAGCCGGTCTGGTACCAGCCCGAGCGCAAGGGCAGCGATCGTTACGTGCTGCCGTTCCGGCTCAACAGCCAGACCAGCAGCGCGCAGTGGATGAAGGATCTCAACCACGACTGGAAGGGCTCGCACGAGACCTGGAAGCACCACGATGCCTGGATCGCGCAGAAGAGCGCGATGAGCATGGGCCACTTCCAGCGCGAGGACCTGCCGTTCTACTACGCGCTGGCCGACGCCTTCACCCTTTGCGACGGCTACCACGCCTCGCTGTTCGGCCCGACCAATCCCAATCGCATGTACATGTTCACCGGCACCAGCGGCCTGAGCGTCGGCAACGACGGCGAGCAGGCGGTGAACAACCGCGACGACGGCAACTGGACCGCGGACATGGCGCGCGACAATCCGCGCTTTCCCGGCTATACCTGGAGCACCTACTCCGAGCGCCTGCAGCAGGCCGGCATCAGTTGGCAGGTCTATCAGGAGTTCGATAACTACGGCGACAACAGCCATCCGTACTTCGCTAACTTTCGCAAGCTGGACCGCGCGTCGCCGTTGTACCGCCGCGGCCGCGCCATCGTGCCTGGCTCCACCGCCGACAACGCCAAGGCCTCGCGCGGCGAACACCTGGTGGCCGCGTTCGAGCGCGACGTGCGCGCCGGCACGCTGCCGCAGGTGTCGTGGATCGTCGCGCCGTACCTGCTCAGCGAGCATCCCGAGGCCACCCCGGCCTATGGCGAATCCTTGAGCGCGCGGCTGCTGGAGGTGCTGGCCGCTTCGCCGGAGGTCTGGTCGAAGACGGTGTTCCTGATCAACTACGACGAGAACGACGGCTTCTTCGACCACGTGCCGCCGGCGTTGCCGGCGATCCGGCCGGAGCTGGGCGCCAGCAACGTGGACCTGCATGGCGAGGACTATCACGGCGTGCCGGTCGGGCTGGGGCCGCGGGTGCCGATGCTGGTGGTGTCGCCGTGGAGCCGCGGCGGCTGGGTGAACTCGCAGGTGTTCGACCACACCTCGGTGCTGCGCTTCCTGGAGCAGCGTTTCGGCGTGATGGAGCCGAACATCAATCCCTGGCGCCGCGCGGTTGCCGGCGATCTGACCTCCACGCTGGACTTCGTCGGCCACGATCCGGCGCCGGTGGCCTTGCCGGACACCCGCGACTACATCGCGCGCATCGATGCCACCGCGACGCTGCCGCCGCCACAGCGCCCTGCCCAGCAGGCGCTGCCGGTGCAGGAACCCGGGCAGCGCCCGGCACGCGCGCTGCCCTACGATTTCGATGTGCGGCTGCAGGTGCAGGCGGACGCGCGCGTGTTGCGCATGCGCAACCGCGGCACGGCAGGCGTTGCGCTCAATGCCTATGCCGACGAGGGTGTGGCTGGGCCCTGGTTCTACACGCTGGCCGCCGGCAGCGAGCTGCAGGATGCGCGCGCGTGGCGCGGCGATGCCGCCGATGCCGGCTACGCGTTGCGCGTGCACGGGCCCAACGGGTTCCTGCGCGAGTTCCATGGCGACGGGATCGGCGATGCCGGGCTGCAGACGGAGGCCGACTACGATGCTGCCGCGCAATGCTTGCTGCTGACGCTGGTCAATGCCGGTGAGCAGCCCTGCGCGTTGCGCGTGCGCGACGGGTATCGCGGCGATGGTGGCGAGCAGGCGATCACGCTGGCTGCCGGTGATCGCACCGTCCTGCGTCTGCCGCTGCAGGCGCAGCACCACTGGTATGACCTGACCATCGACAGCGCGACTTTGCCGCAGTGGCGGCGGCGCCTGGCCGGGCACATCGAGACCGGCCGGCCGAGCATGAGCGATCCGGCGATCGGCCGCGCGGTCGACGCGTAATGGCTGCACTGGCGCTCAGATGCGTGGCCAGTTTCTGGCTGAGCACGGATGTTGCTGGAGCAGGACCTATAGGTAATGTGGCCGCTGCAGGAGTCGCTGTGATCCGGGTTCACTAAGCGAGGCCATTGGCGCTTTGACCCTGTTGCATTCGGGACTGAAGTCCCTCCCACAAGGATGGGGACGGCCTTCGACGTCGCTGCCAGCAGGTGCGCATGACGCCCGGCGATGCGCCGGCGGTGGCGGCAGATTCAGTCGCGATCCTTTCGAGCGCATGCGATTCTGAAACGATGGCCAATGCTGCATGGCCATCCCCGCGCCTGTATGTTCGCCCAAAACGCAAACGCCGCCGCTGCAAGAGCAGCGGCGGCGCGTGATGCCTTCCCTGGCAGTGTCGCGTCGGCTCAGAACTTGCCGCTGAAGGTGACGAAGAACTGGCGCGGCGCACCGGCCATCAGCGTCTGGTTGTAGCCGTTGGGGTCGGAGACGACGTAGCCGTTGGTGCCGACGGTGGCGAAATAGCGCTTGTCGAACAGGTTGGTGACGTTCGCGCTCAGGCCCAGGTTCTGGAACATGCCGACCTGGCCGAAGTCGTAGCCGGCGCTGAGGTCGAAGCGCCAGTAGCTGGGCACCGACGAGTCGTTGAGGTAGCTGATGTAGCGGCGGCCGGTGTACTTGCCGTCCAGCGAGGCGTGCCAGCCGGCGTTTTCGTAGGCCAGGCTGCTGGAGAACATCCACTCGGGGATGCCGACCACCCGCTTGCCGGAGGTCGCCACCACGCCGCCATTGAGGTAGTCGTCCTGGTAGGTCGAGTCGTCATAGGACAGCGAGTTCAGCCAGCGCAGCTGTTCGATCGGGCGCCAGATCACCGCCAGGTCGGCACCCTGGCTACGCACCGAACCGACGTTGTTGAGCGTGGCCGAGCAGGTCTGGATCGCGCTGCACGGCGAGGTCACCAGCAGGCGGTCGTCGAAGGTGGTGTGGTATAGCGCCAGCGACGCTTCCACGCCGGCGCCGCGCACGCGGTAACCCAGTTCGTAGGTCTGCGCGGTCTCCGGCTCCAGCGAGCCCTTGATCGCATTGAACGCGGCCTGCGATTCCTGGAACGGGGTGAAGCCGAAGCCGGCCATGTTCTTGTTGTAGGAGGCGTAGACCTCCTGGTGATCGTCGATCTTGTAGTTGATGCCGACCTGCGGCAGCAGGTCCGAATCGGCCTTGATCTCGCCGGCGGCATTGGACGCGGAAGGCACCTGCGACTGCGCGGTGGTGTCGACGATCAGCTTCTTGGCGCCGAAGTTCAGGGTCAGGCGCTCGTCCATCAGGCGCAGCGTGTCCTGCGCGTAGATCATGGTGGTGTCGGTATCGTAGTGCTGGGCGAAGCCGCGCGCGAACAGGGTGCCGTTCTTGTTGAAGTAGTACAGATCGGTGAACGGGCCGTCGAGCAGGAAGTAGTTGCGCTCCTGCACGGTCTTGGCGTTCTGGTACCAGCCGCCGATCTCGATCTCGTTGCCGGCCACGGTGAAGTTCAGCGAGCCTGTGATGCCATGGCGGTTGAGGCGGTAGTCGGTGGTGCGCATCGACAGCGGCACGCTGGCCGAGGACGGCGCGTACGGCGTGGTCCACTGGCCTTCGCCGTTGTTGTCGTGATAGTAGCCGGTCAGGTTCAGCGTGGCGCTGCCGCCGAGGTTGAACACGCCGCTGAGCGCGGCCAGGTTGTCGCGGCGCAGGCCGGCGCCGGAGTAGTAGGAGGCATCGGCCTTGCCGTAGTCGGCGGGCAGGCCGTTGAGGCTGGCCGGGTAGCTGCCCTTGCCGTTGAGCGCGTTGGCGATCTGCACCGCGCTGTTCCAGTCCGGCATCAGGTAGTCCCAATCCCAGCCGAGGACCCGCTGCGAGGTCAGCGACAGGTCCATGATGTCGTATTCCTTGCGGTGCGAGCTGTCCAGGTACAGGCTGACCCGGTTGCCATCGCCCCACTGGTACAGCGCCTTGGCGTTGGCCTGGTTGTACTCGTTGTTGCCGTAGCCCTTCCACTTGTCCATTTCGCCGTGCACCAGCGAGGTGTACAGCGAGAAGCCGTGGATGTCGCCGGTATCGCCGCGCAGGTAGGTGCGGCGGGTGCTGTCGGAGCCGAGGGTCTGGCTGAAGCGGAAGCCGGCGTCGGCATCCGGATCGGCCGAGTAGTAGCGCACGGTGCCGCCGAGGTTGCTGCTCGACGGCGTGCCCAGGCCGCCGGCGCCCTGCGCCAGTTCCACCGAGGCCACGTTCTCGGAAATGATCGCGCGGGTCACCTGCAGGCCGTCGCTGACGCTGTAGCTCATGTTGCCCAGCGGCACGCCGTCCAGGGTGAAGCCGAGGCGGCTCTGGTCGAACCCGTGCAGGCTGATCGCGGTGGACCATTCGTAGGCGCCGAACGGGTCGGCCGACTGGAACTGCACGCCGGGCAGCTTGTCCAGGACCTTCAGCGCGCTGGTGCCGGGGGCGGCGATTCCGATGTCCTCACGGGTGATGCGCTGCACCTGGCGGGTGGTGCCGCTGGACACGACGGTGATCGCGTCGAGCATGGTGGCATCGTTGCCGCTCGCGCTGGCCGCCGCATCGGCGGTTGCGGTGGCGGCGGCCGGCGCGGTCTCGGCCAGCGCGGCGAAGGCCGGCAGGGCGGACGCGACGGCGAGCACCAGCGCGTGCGGGCGCAAGGATCTGGAAGTGGGGGTCATCGAAAGTCACCAATCAAGAGGGGGAGACGTTCCGGTCCTGCCGCGCGGGGCGCGGGCAGCCGGCACCGGGCCGGTACGCGGCCCGCCCGCCACGATGCAACGGTTTTGTGAACGTTTCGGGGCGGTCCGATGTCGGCTGTGGGACAGCACGCGGAACGTGGGTGATGGCGATCACCGCCGATCCCGGCCTTGCCGCGCGGGCGGCGGCGACGCGCGGCATCGCGGTGCCGGTGGCGCGACGTATGATGCCGGGCCAGCCACCGCCGCCGCCTTCGATGAAGCTCGCCATCCTGTCCCGCAATACCAAGCTGTACTCGACCCGGCGCCTGGTCGAGGCCGGCCGCGAACGCGGGCACACGGTGCGCGTGCTCGACCCGCTGCGCTGCTACATGCGCATCGCCGCCGGCGCTTTCACCATGCATTACAAGGGCAAGCCGATCACCGGCTACGACGCGGTGATCCCGCGCATCGGCAATTCGGTGACCCGCTACGGCACCGCGGTGCTGCGGCAACTGGAGATGATGGGCGTCTGCACGCCCAACCCGTCCGACGCGATCCTGCGCGCCCGCGACAAGCTGCGCGCGCACCAGCTGCTGGCGGCCAAGGGCATCGACATGCCGATGACCGTGTTTGGCGACAACCCGGACGACACCGGCGATCTGCTGTCCATGCTCGGCCCGCCGCCGCACGTGGTGAAGTTGAACGAGGGCACCCAGGGCACCGGGGTGATCCTGACCGAGAAGGCCAGCGCCTCGCGCGGCGTGGTCGAGGCGCTGCGCGGGCTGTATGCCAATTTCCTGGTGCAGGAGTTCATCGGCGAGGCCGAGGGCGCCGACCTGCGCTGCTTCGTGGTCGGCAACCAGGTGGTGGCGGCGATGCGCCGCACCGCGCCGGAGGGCGACTTCCGCTCCAACCTGCATCTGGGCGGCACCGCCGAGAAGACCGCGGCCAGCCGTGGCGAGCAGGAGGTCGCGGTACGCTCGGCCAAGGCGCTGGGCCTGGGCGTGGCCGGCGTCGATCTGATTCGCTCCAAGCGCGGGCCGCTGGTGCTGGAGGTCAACTCCACCCCGGGTCTGGAAGGCATCGAGACGGTCTGCGGACTGGATATCGCCGGCAAGGTCATCGAGCACCTCGAAGCTTGCCTGAAACGAAAGAAATCAGGGGCTTAGTCGCATTACTGGCCGTTCGTTCTGGCTTAACACCGGTTTAATTCCGCCCTGCGTAAGCTTCTCCGGACCGCAGCTCTGCCCTCCTCAGCAGGAACGGTAATCGGGATAGAAAAACTTCGGCCCAGGCAGCTCCGCTGCCTGGGTCTTTTTCTTGGGCGATTTGTTGGCGATCGCAGACCCCGGCCAACGCCGGGGTCGCGCTTGCGGGCATGTTTGCGCGGCAGCTACATTGCGACGCAATGGGGAACTGCGGAATGCAGGAGCCCGGATCGGTCACGGCGCCAAGGTGAGGCGCCCATGAACGTGAAGAAAGTGTTCGCACGGCAACTCAGTACAATTCGGCAGCGATCTGACTCGGGTGAACGTGTTCAAGAAGGAGGCGAGCCTGGCTTGGCGCAGGCGTTGCCGAAGAACGAATGGCAGACCGCGCCGTTTGCGAGCGCTGAAGCTCGCGAGCGGATCGGCTGGAGCGAGAACTGATAGCGGCGACGCGCTGTCCAAGGCAGCGAATCGTCAGGTGGATCGCGAGGGCGAAAGTTCGTCTGGGCACCCATCGGAACGCATTGCAAATACCATGGCGGCGTGCCGCCGTGGACGACGAGGAGGCGCGGCATCCGCGGCGCACTCTACTGATACGTAGTACGACTGACGGGGTACATGTTGGTGCGAATTCTAGTGATCGAAGACAACAGCGATATCGCTGCCAATCTCGGCGACTACCTCGAGGATCGCGGTCATACCGTCGATTTCGCCGCCGATGGCGTCACCGGTCTGCACCTGGCGGTGGTGCACGAGTTCGATGCGATCGTGCTCGATCTCAATCTGCCCGGCATGGACGGCATCGAGGTCTGCCGCAAGCTGCGCAACGAAGCGCGCAAGCAGACGCCGGTGCTGATGCTCACGGCGCGCGATTCGTTGGACAACAAGCTCGCCGGCTTCGATTCCGGCGCCGACGACTACCTGATCAAGCCGTTCGCGCTGCAGGAAGTGGAAGTGCGGCTCAACGCGCTGTCGCGCCGCGGCAAGGGCGTGCACACCCGGGTGCTGGAGACCGGCGATCTGGAATACAACCTGGATACGCTGGAAGTGCGTCGCCAGGGCAAGCTGCTGCAGCTCAATCCCACCGCGCTGAAGATCCTGCAGGCGCTGATGGAAGCCGCGCCGGCGGTGGTGACCCGGCAGGAACTGGAAACCCGCGTCTGGGGCGAGGAGCTGCCCGATTCCGATTCCCTGCGCGTGCATATCCATGGTCTGCGCGCGGTGGTGGACAAGCCGTTCGACGTGCCGATGATCCAGACCCGCCACGGCATCGGCTACCGCATCGCCGCGCCCGATGCCTGAAGCGCCTGCGTTGCCGCGTGTGGTGCGGCGGCGCGGACGCTACCGCCGCCGCCTCCGCAGCCGCATCATCCTCTCGTTCGTGCTGTTGGGCTTCGGGCTGACCGCACTGTTCGCGTTCGCCACCAACTGGGCGCGGGCACGCGTGGAGAACCAGCTGGTCGAGGTGGTGCTGAACCGCAACATCGACGAGTACTCGCACCGGTTCTTCTCCGATCCGTCGAAGAACCCGGATCTGCCGGTGCAGCAGATGGTCGGCCGGGTGGTCAAGAGCGACCGCTTCGAGGCGCTGCGGCGCGAGCAGCCGGAGTGGTACAACTTCTCCGACGGCATCCACAACGTGTCCGGTCGCGACGAAACCGGCAAGCCGTTCTCCTACAAGGTGGCGGTGCGCAAGACCCCGAACGTCTGGTTCTTCCTCGCCTATGACATGACCCAGACCATGCAGGGCGAGGTGCAGCTCAAGCGCACCCTGATCCTGTCGGTGCTGGTGTTCAGCGCATTGTCGCTGGTGATCGGCTGGTGGTCGGCGTCGCGGGTGATGCGGCCGGTGTCGGACCTAGCCGCACGCCTGCGCGCCTATCGCGGCAGCAGCGACCCCAAGCCGCTGGCGCCGCACTTCCCCGACGACGAGGTCGGCCAGCTGGCGGAGGCGCTGGACGACTATTCGGCGCGCCTGACCGAAGTGGTGCAGCGCGACCGCGAGTTCAATGCCGACGTCAGCCATGAACTGCGCACGCCGCTGGCGGTGATCCGTGGCGCCACCGAGCTGCTGCTGACCCGTCCCAATCTCGACGAGAAAGTGCTGCAGCGCCTGCAGCGCATCCAGCGCGCCGAACAGCAGTGCAGCGACTTGATCGGGTCGCTGCTGCTGCTGTCGCGCAACGAGCGCGGGCAGGGCCACAGCAACGTCGCCAAGGTGGCCGAGCAGTTGATCGAGTCGCATCGCGCGCAACTGGGCGGCAAGCCGCTGCAGTTGCTGCTGGAAGGCGAGCGCAACCTCACCATCGATGCACCGGAAGCGGCGCTGTCGGTGGCGCTGGGCAATCTGATCGGCAATGCCGTCAAGTACACCCAGGAAGGGCAGGTGGTGGTGCGGGTGTTGAGCGACGCGGTGCAGGTGATCGATTCCGGCCCGGGTCTGAGCGAGGAGGACGCGGCCAAGCTGTTCCAGCGCGGCTATCGCGGCACCCACGCCGGCCATTCGCAGGGCGGTGGCATCGGCCTGTCGATCGTCAGCCGCCTCTGCGATCTCTACGGCTGGCAGGTCAACGTGCGTCCGGGCGCCACCAAGGGCGTGGTGGCGACGCTGTGGTTCAAGCCGGCCTGAGCCTGGCGACGACGCTTCGTCCATCGCGTAGTAGCGGCTTCAGCCGCGACCGGGCATTCCCGGTGAAGATGATCGCGGCTGATCCCAGTGGGAACAAGGGCGACGACCTACAAAGACGCTGACGCCTTGGCCGCAGCCAGCGCACGGTACTGCTCGTCCAGCTTCTCCACCGCTTCCTGCAGTGCCGTTGCGGCGCCGTCGTTGACCACCACGTCGTCGGCAATGGCCAGACGCGTGACGCGGGTGGCCTGGGCCGCCAGCATGCGCTGCGCCAGGTCGGCGGTGATGCCGTCGCGTTGCATCAGGCGGGCGTGCTGCAGCGCCTCCGGGGCGTCGATCACCAGGATCCGGTCGAGCCAGGGATAGCGGGTGCGCGCACCGACCTCGGTCAACAACGGGATGGCGGCGATCGCGTATGGTCCGGCAGCCGCGCGGCACTGTTCCTGCAGCAACCGGCGAATGGCCGGATGGGTGATCGCTTCCAGGTCGCGGCGTGCCGCCGCATCCTCGAAAATGCGCTGGCGCAAGGCGGCGCGGTCGAGTTGCCCATCGTCCTGCAGGATCTGCGGCCCGAACCGCGCCACGATCTGTGCCAGGGCGGGGTGGCCGGGCGCGACCACCGCACGCGCGGCGAGGTCGGCATCGGCGACGACGATGCCCTTGGCCTCGAAGCGGCGGCTCAGTTCGCTCTTGCCGGAGGCCACGCCTCCGGTCAGGCCGACGACGAAATCAGTCAAGCCTTGGGCTCCGTCAGCGCAGTCCCGACCAGCGCATGTAGGTCTCCACGATCTCCGTGCCCCAGAAGAAGGTGATCCAGCCGGCGATCGCCAGATAGGGGCCGAACGGGATCGGCGTGGCGCGGTCGCGGCCCTTGGCCGCCAGCCACAGCGAACCCAGGATCGCACCGACCAGGGAGGAGATCAGGATGGTCGGCAGGATGCCCTTCAGGCCGCACCAGGCGCCGATCGCGGCGAGCAGCTTGAAGTCGCCATGGCCCATGCCCTCCTTGCCGGTGATCTGCTTGAACAGCCACCACACCGACCACAGCGAGAAGTAGCCGACCGCGGCGCCGAGCAGAGCGGGTTTGGCGGGCATGTACAGGTTGTCCATGCTGCCGATCAGGCCCAGCCACATCAGCGGCAGGGTCAACTGGTCCGGCAGCAGGCGCGTGCGCAGGTCGATGCCGGACAATGCCACCAGGAAACAACTGAACACGATCGCGCCGAAGCCCTGCCAGCCGAAGCCGAAGCGCCACACGCTGGCGACCACCAGCAGGCTGGTGAGGAGCTCCACCAGCGGGTACTGCGGCGAGATCGGCGCATGGCAGTAGCGGCACTTGCCGCGCAGCGCCAGCCAGCTGAACAGCGGGATGTTTTCGAACCAGGCCAGCTTGTGCTTGCAGTGCGGACAGTGCGACGGCTCCACCACGATGCCGGGCGGCGGCGGATCGTAGATGTCCGGCAGCTCCAGGATCTCGCGCGAATCGCGCTTCCACTGCCATTCCATGCGCCTGGGCATGCGCAGGATGACCACGTTGAGGAAGCTGCCCACCAGCAGGCCGAGCCCGGCCGCGGCCGGGAAGCCGAGGCCGGGGTGTTGATCGAGAAATGCCATTAATGCTTATCCAACGACGGAGGCCAGCTTGAAGATCGGCAGGTACATGCCGATGACCATGCCGCCGACGATGGTGCCGATGAACACCATGATCAACGGCTCGATCAGGCTGCTCAAGGCATCGACCGCATTGTTCACTTCCTGCTCGAAGTACTCGGCGACCTTGAACAGCATCGCGTCCAGCGCGCCGGCCTCTTCGCCGATCGCGGTCATCTGGATGACCATGTGCGGGAACAGGTTGGTTTGCTTCATCGCCATGTTGACCGGGTAGCCAACCGCGACGTCGTCGCGCATGCGCAGCACGGCTTTTTCGTACACGCTGTTACCGGTGGCGCCAGCGACGATATCCAGCGCCTCCACCAGCGGTACGCCGGCGCGGAAGGTCACCGCCAAGGTACGCGAGAAACGCGCGACCGAGCTGTTGTGCATGATCTGGCCGATGATCGGCACTTTGAGCACCAGTCGGTCCATCCCATGCTGCATCGCAAGCGAACGTTTGTAGGCGAAGATGAAGCCGCCGATGCTGCCTACCAATAAGAGCAATAGCATCCACCAGTACGACACCATGAAGCGTGAGGCGGAGACGATCATCTGGGTGAAGGCCGGCAGTTCCGCGCCAAAACCCTTGAACACATCCTCGAATTGGGGCACCACCCAGACCAACAGGATGGAACTGACAATCAAAGCAACGGCCATCACCATGGCTGGATAGAACAAGGCTTTTCTGATCTTGCCCTTCAGGGCCTCGATGTTTTCCTTGTAGGTTGCGACTGTCTCCAGCACGGTCTCAAGAACGCCGGCCCCTTCGCCGGCACGTACCAAATTGCGGTACAACTCGTCAAATTGCACCGGATGTCTGCTGATTGCTTCATAGAGCGAAGAGCCGCCCTCGATGTCTGTCCGGATCTGGTCGACCATCTGCTTCATGCGCGGATTCTTGTGCCCGCTGGCGATGATCTCCAGGGAGCCCACGATCGGGACGCCGGACTTCATCATGGTCGCCATTTGGCGGCTGAAGAAAGCAATGTCCTTGGCGCCGATCTTGCGACCGTTAGCGCCAAACAAAGGTTTTGGCTTAGGCTTGACTAAAGACGGGGTGATGCCTTGGCGGCGGAGTTCTGCGCGCAGTAGGTTGGCACTTTTCGCCGTCTGCTCGCCCTTCATCTTGATGCCGCGCTTGTCTGTGCCCTCCCAGACGAAAGGCACCTGCTGGCTGGCCGCACGCGCGACCGGTTCTTTTTTGACTGCGCTGCGCGTTGCGGACATCGGATCGTCTCCCCGTCCGGCCATCCCCAGGCGGACTGGAGGATAGTATAGGTTTCCGGGGCAACTGGCACCTAAACCCATAGCGCGCGCCATCCCGTCCCCTCGAAGTGACGCATCGCGTCACTTTTTGACGCATCAGGTCGAATGGCCCATCCCGTCGCAAATCGCTGATTTGGGAGAATTTCGTCCGCCACTCTCAGGCATCATGGTTGTGCGGGGCATTTGGCGAGGCGTGCTACAAGGCGTGAGAAGTTGGCACGCGATCTGCTTTAAGCATCTTGCACGTGGCACTCCGCCGCGGCGCTCGGGGAGTTCCCTCCGCGGGCGAGTGCCAGCTATCTCAACCTGTACAAACCATCTCTAGGGGTTCATTATGAAGAAGCAAGAGGGCTTTACCCTGATCGAATTGATGATCGTTGTTGCGATCATCGCTATCTTGGCTGCCATTGCGCTGCCTGCTTATCAGGATTATACCATTCGGTCCCGTGTTAGCGAACTTGCGGTAATGGCGAGCTCTTTCAAAACGACAGTCGCTGAAAATATCGCCAACAATGGCGGGGCGCTCTCTACCAAAAACTGCACTGGCGTCGGTGCCACTGCGGCAACCACGAATATGGCCTCTATCACTTGCGCAGATGCGACCGGTGTTATCACTGTCACTGGCGATGCAACCAAGACCAAGGGTACCATTTTGACCTATACCCCTACGGTTGGCGCGGCCAATTCCGCAGTTGGTACGACCTGGAAATGCGTTGGTAGCGGTAGCCAGGCTAAGTATTACCCTGCTGAATGCCGCTGAGTGTTTGTGTCTTAATTTGCGTTGTGAAAAGTCCCGCGGAAGCGGGACTTTTCATTTGGTGAGAAGTGGTTATTGACTGGGTGTTTTGTCTTTGCATCTGGGTAGTAGTCATGATTTTATCGGCTTTACGGAAAAAATTAGTGCGCTGAATGTTGTGTTGGCTGCCTAGTCGCTCAAAATCCATTTCAGTATAATGGGCTTATGAATAATCTGACATCTGCCAACCTCGTCGGTATCACCGGAATCGCCCGCCGTCTTGTTCAGGATGGCGCGCTAGAGGAAGCTGCTGCGCGGACGGCGATGGCGCACGCAGCCGAGGCAAAGGTCCCTCTGCCGCAGTGGTTCTCCGAGAAGAAGCTGGTCACTGCCGCGCAACTGGCCGCTGCGAACGCGGTCGAGTTCGGCATGCCGTTGATGGATGTCTCGGTCTTCGATGCCAGCCAGAACGCGATGAAGCTGGTCAGCGAGGAGTTGCTGCAGAAGTACCAGGTGCTGCCGCTGTTCAAGCGCGGCGGCCGCCTGTTCGTCGGCATCAGCAACCCGACCCAGACCCGGGCGCTGGACGACATCAAGTTCCACACCAATCTGACGGTGGAGCCGATCCTGGTCGACGAGGACCAGATCCGCCGGACCCTGGAGCAGTGGCAGGCCAGCAACGATTCCCTCGGCAGCGCGCTGGGCGACGACGAGGGCATGGACAACCTCGATGTCGGCGGCGGCGACGAGGACATGGGCGGCGGTGGCGACACCGGCATCGACGCCAAGGGGGAGGACACCCCGGTCGTCAAGTTCGTGAACAAGGTGCTGGTGGATGCGATCCGCCGCGGCGCGTCCGACATCCACTTCGAGCCCTACGAGGACGACTACCGGGTGCGCCTGCGCATCGATGGCCTGCTCAAGAGCGTGGCCAAGGCGCCGGTCAAGCTCAACCAGCGCATCGCCGCGCGCCTGAAGGTGATGGCGCAGCTGGACATCGCCGAGAAGCGGGTCCCACAGGACGGCCGCATCAAGCTCAATCTGTCCAAGAACAAGCAGATCGATTTCCGCGTCAGCACGCTGCCGACGCTGTTCGGCGAGAAGATCGTGCTGCGTATCCTCGATGGCAGCGCGGCCAAGCTGGGCATCGACAAGCTCGGCTACGAGCCGGAGCAGCAGAAGCTGTTCCTGGACGCGATCCACAAGCCGTACGGCATGGTCCTGGTCACCGGCCCCACCGGCTCGGGCAAGACGGTGTCGCTGTACACCGCGCTGGGCATCCTCAACGACGATACCCGCAACATCTCCACCGCCGAGGATCCGGTCGAAATCCGCCTGCCCGGGGTCAACCAGGTGCAGCAGAACAACAAGCGCGGCATGACCTTCGCGGCGGCGCTGCGCTCGTTCCTGCGCCAGGATCCGGACATCATCATGGTCGGCGAAATCCGCGACCTGGAGACCGCCGAGATCGCGATCAAGGCCGCGCAGACCGGTCACATGGTGCTGTCAACCCTGCACACCAACGACGCGCCGCAGACCATTGCGCGCCTGATGAACATGGGCATCGCGCCCTACAACATCACCAGTTCGGTGACCCTGGTCATCGCCCAGCGCTTGGCGCGGCGCCTGTGCAACAACTGCAAGCGTCCAGTCCAGTTGCCGGAAAAGGCCTTGCTGGCCGAAGGCTTCACCGAGGCGGAGATCGCCGCCGGCGTCCAACTGTACGAAGCGGTCGGCTGCGACGAGTGCACCGAGGGCTACAAGGGCCGCACCGGCATCTATCAGGTGATGCCGATGAACGACGAGATCGCGGCGATCGTGCTGCAGGGCGGCAACGCCATGGACATCGCCAGCGCCGCGCAGAAGATCGGCGTCAAGGACCTGCGCCAGTCGGCCCTGCTCAAGGCCCGCAACGGCATCACCAGCCTGGCCGAGATCAATCGGGTGACGAAGGATTGAAGAGCCGGGAATGGGGAATCGGGAGTGGGGAATCGGAAAGGCGGCTTTTCCGTCCCTGTTGATCTCCCGGTAGTCCAGGCATTGTTCCCAGGCTTCTCGACGCTTGGCGCGGGCGGACAATGCCGGCTGTGCCCAACCGCATTACCCCACTCAATTTGGCGAAGGGCTAAGAGCAGCTAGGAGATCGGCTCTTCCCATTCCCCAATCCCGATTCCCCATTCCCGGCTTCACTACTCCATCCCCAGCTTCTTCAGCTTGTAGCGCAACGCCCGAAAGGTGATGCCCAACTGCGCGGCGGTGCGGGTCTTGTTCCAGCGGTTCTCTTCCAGCGCCTTCTGGATCGCGGCGCGTTCGAGTTGCTCGATGTAGGACGGCAGGGCGGAGGAGCTGGGGTCGATGTCGACCACGCCGCGCGGCAGGGCCGGGGCGGCTTCGGCGGCGCTGCGGGCATGGTTGCCGGGTTGCGGCAGGCGCAGGTCGGTGGCGCTGATCTGGTCGTCCTCGGCCATTGCCAGGGCGCGCTCAAGGATGTTTTCCAGTTCGCGCACGTTGCCGGGGAAGGCGTAGCTGCTCAGGGCGTCCAGCGCGGAGGGCGACAGCAGCGGGGTGGGCCGGCCGTGGCTCTTGGCCAGTCGCGCCAGGATCGCCGCGGCCAGTTGCGGCAGGTCGCCGCCGCGCTCGCGCAGCGGTGGCACGCGCAGCTCGATCACGTTGATGCGGTAGTACAGGTCGTGGCGGAAGCGGCCCTCTGCGACCAGGTCGGCCAGGTCCTTGTGCGTGGCCGAGAGGATGCGCACGTCCACCGGCACCTCGGTGGCGGCGCCGACCGGGCGGACCGATTTTTCCTGGATCGCGCGCAGCAGCTTGACCTGCATCGGCAGCGGCAGTTCGGCGACCTCGTCGAGGAACAGGGTGCCGCCGTGCGCAGCCTGGAACAGGCCGGCCTGGTCGGCGTGGGCGCCGGTGAAGCTGCCCTTCTTGTGGCCGAAGAACTCGCTTTCCATCAGTTCGGCCGGGATCGCGCCGCAGTTCACCGGAACGAAGGGGCCGGCGGAGCGGGCGCCCTGTTCGTGGATGGTGCGCGCGACCAGTTCCTTGCCCACGCCGGATTCGCCGAGGATGTAGACCGGCGCCTGGTTGCGCGCGACCTTGGCGATGGTGCTGCGCAGGGCGTCCATCGCCGCCGAGGCGCCGAGCAGGCGGCTGGCCTGTTCCGGGGCCGGCTGTGGCGGCGCGGCGCGGCTCTCGCTGTTGAGTTCCAGTGCATGCTTGACCAGGCCGCGCAGCACCTGGATGTCCACCGGCTTGCTGACGAAGTCGAAGGCGCCGGCCTTCAGCGCCTCCACCGCCAGGTCCATGCTGCCGAAGGCGGTGATCATCGCCACCGGCGTGCGCGGGTAATGCTTGGCGATCTCGCTGACCAGTTCGATGCCGTTGCCGTCGGGCAGGCGCATGTCGGTGATGCACAGATCGTAGGGATTGCTCGCCAGCAGTTCGCGCGCTTCGGCGAGGTTGGCGGCGGTGCTGATGCGCAGCCCCATCCGGCCCAGGGTCAGGACCAGCAACTCGCGGATGTCGCGCTCGTCGTCGACGACCAGGGCGCTTCGGGTTTCGTTCATGTGCAGGGAAGATAGCGTAGGAACCGGTGCATGCGCCAATTTACCGGCGCCGGCCGCGCGCTGGCGGAGCGATTCTCACCTGTCAGCCGCTGAGCATGGCGTGCGGGCCGGGCAGGGCGACGCGGAAGCAGGCGCCGCCGGCCGGCACCGGCACGTACTCCAACCGCGCCTGGTTGGCCCGGCACAGCTCGCGGGCGATGTACAGGCCGAGCCCGGTGCCGTGCTCGGAGGTGGTGAAGAACGGCCGGAACAGCTGCGCCGCCACCGCCTCGGGAATGCCGGGGCCGCGGTCCATCACGTCGACGATGGCGTTGCGCTCCTGCAGCGCCACGCGCAGGCGCACCCGCGCCGGCTCCTCCATCACCCGCCCGTACTTGAGCGCGTTGTGCACCAGGGCGCTGAGGATCTGGTGCAGGTGTTTGGGGTCGACCAGCGCGTGTACCGGCTGCGGGGCGAGGATCGCCTCGAGGCTGTCGGTCTCGATCGACAGGGTCTGCCGGTATTCCAGGACGAAGCGGCGCACGAACGCGCCCAGGTCCAGGTTCTCCGGATTGGAGCGCTCGCGCCGGGCCAGGCCGAGCACGCTCTCGACGATGCCGTTGGTGCGCTGGCACTGCTGGTGGATGATCTGCAGCAGGCGGCGGTCGGCATCGCCGATCGCCGGGGATTCCTCCAGCAGCTGCGAGGCGTAGTTGATCGCGGCCAGTGGGTTGCGGATCTCGTGGGCCAGGCTGGCCGAGAAGCGGCCCAGCGCCGACAGCGTCAACGATTCGGCGCGCCGCGAGACCACCGTGGCGTCGTCGAGGAACACCAGGGTCAGGTCGCCCTCGGCCAGCAGCCGGGCAAAGCGCGGCTGCACCTCCGGCTGGTCCGGCGACAGCTGCAGCGGGCTTTCGTCCTGGTTCCAGCCGTTGCGCCAGCGCTGCAGGCGCCGGGCCAGTTCCGGCGCGGCGCTGGCCAGATCCAGCCGGCCGCTGCCGCTGTTGCCGTCGGTATCGCCGAGCAGGGCCGACGCGGCCTCGTTGGCCAGCGTCACCCGGTTCTGCGCGTCCACCACCAGCACCCCGGTGCGCATGCGGCGGATGATCAGTTCGTTGATTTCGTAGAGATTGGCCACCTCGGCGCCACGGCGCTCGGCCAGGTGCTGGCTGGTGCGCGCACGCTGGCCGATCCGGTTGCAGATGTAGGCCACCGCCAGGTAGCTGGTGGCGAACATCGCCAGTTCGGCCAGGCTGCGGGTGTTGTCGGCGCCGTCCAGCACGCTCCAGACGTATTCGGCCAGCGTCGCCGCCGAGGCGGTCAGGGCGATGGCGATGCCGCCGCGCAGGCGCAGCAGCATCGCCGCCGCGGCGACGTTGAACAGCAGCATCATCGCGATGCCGGCGCTGGCCGCGGGCAGGGCATGCGCGGCCAGGGTCGCGGCGACGATGTCGGCCAAGGCGCTGAAACCGACGATCGGCGCCAGGTGCGCCTCGTTGCGCCCCCACATCAGCAACGCCAGCGCCACCGCCAGGTAGGCGGTGGCGCTGGCGTTGCT
>NZ_NQYT01000057.1:0-23062 GCF_009192935.1 Xanthomonas sp. LMG 12461 | reverse complement strand
CCACCGCCGATGCCGCTGCACAGCCTGCCGCCACGGAAGGCGACAACGCCGCCGCCAAGCCGGTCGCCGCCAAGACCCCGAACGGCCCAGAGCCGGTCGCCGGCACCGACTACGTCGACATCGCTGGCGGCCAGCCGTTCCAGCCGACCAACGGCAAGATCGAGGTGGCCGAGATCTTCGGCTACGTCTGCCCGGCCTGCGCGCGCTTCCAGCCGCTGATCGGCCCGTGGAAGGCCGGCCTGCCGTCGGACGTGCGCTTCGTCTATGTGCCGGCGATGTTCGGCGGCACCTGGGACGACTACGCCCGCGCGTTCTACGCCGCCGAGGCGCTGGGCGTGCAGGAGAAGACCCACGATGCGCTGTACAAGGCGATCCACGTCGACGAGACCCTGAAGGGCGAGCGTGGCCGCGACTCGGTGCAGGACATCGCCAACTTCTACGCCAAGTACGGCGTGGACCCGAAGCAGTTCGCCGACACCATGGGCAGCTTCGCGGTGGCCACCAAGACCAACCGCGCCAAGCAGTTCGCCACCCGTAGCGGCATCACCGGCACGCCGTCGCTGATCATCAACGGCAAGTACCTGGTCAAGGGCAAGAGCTACGACGACATGCTGCGCGTGGCCGATCACCTGATCGCGCGCGAGCGCGCGGCGATGGCCAAGTAAGCCGTCCGCCCCGGGCCGCACCGCCGTGACCGCTCCCGCCACCCGCACCCTGCGCGTGCTGACCGCCAACATCCAGGCCGGTTCCAGCACGCGCCGCTACAGCGACTACGTGACCCGCAGCTGGTCGCACGCGCTGCCGGCCGGACGCAAGCGCAGCAGCCTGGACGCGATCGCGCAGTTGGCCAGCGACCACGACATCGTCGGCCTGCAGGAGGCCGACCCCGGCAGCCTGCGCTCGGGCTTCACCAACCAGACCCACTACCTGGCCGAGCGCGCCGGCTTCAACTACTGGAGCCACCAGCCGAACCGACGCGTGGGCGGCGTGGCCTCCAGCGCCAACGGCCTGCTCAGCCGGCTGGAGCCGGTGGAAGTCCAGGACCACGCCCTGCCCGGCCGGCTTGGCGGGCGTGGCGTGCTGCTGGCCAAGTTCGGCAACGGCGCCGAAGGCCTGGCGGTGGCGGTGGCGCATCTGTCGCTGGGCGCCAACTCGCGCGCGGCGCAGTTGGCCTTCATCGCCGAGTTGCTGTCCGATCATCCCAACGTTGTGTTGATGGGCGACTTCAACTGCGTCGCCGACCGCCCGGAAATGCAGTTCCTGTACCAGCGCACGCGGCTGCAACCGCCGGGCTGCGTGGTGCCGACCTTCCCCAGCTGGCGCCCGCAGCGCGCCATCGACCACATCCTGGTCAGCGACGGCCTGCGCTGCAACGCGCAGCGTGCGGTGCCCGCCGCCTTTTCCGACCATCTCGCCGTGGCCACCGAAATCGAAGTGCCCCAACACTTGCTGCGCTGAGACAAAGCGCCACACCGGCATCTCATGTGGGAGGGGCTTCAGCCCCGACGCGACGCGCCAGACGTGCTCGGCAGACCCTGCGCTCAGCGACTTCACGAGCGAGACGCAAACGGCTTCAGCCGCGACGCATTTGCGAAAGTGCGTCGCGAGAAAGGCACCTCGAACCTGCTGCCACCGCAGTCAAGCCGCATCAAGGCTTGTTCTCTACCCACCGCATCGGCAACACCCTGCGAGAGCACGCGCGCGCTCCCGCTAGGTCTTTCACGCACAGGTCGCGACTAGAACTTCAGATCCGCCCGCACATACAGGTAACGCCCACCGGGAATGCCGTAGGTGGAGGCGTCGTAGCCGTTGAGCGAGCACGACAGGCAGATCGGCGGGTCCTTGTCGAAGACGTTGTTGACGCCGCCGCTGAGGGTCAGGCCCTTGAGCCAGTCGAAGCGGTAGCCCACCTGCAGGTCGTGGTAGGTGATCGCGTCCAGCGTGTTGGTGCCGGCCACCGGGTTGCTGCACACCGGGAACGCGACCGCATCGCCGCACTGTTCGGTCAGCTCGGAGATGTGCCGCAGCGTCCACGACGCATTCCAGCGGCCGCGCGACCAGTCCAGGCTCAGGTTGCTGGTCCACTCGGGAATCGAGCTGTCCACCACTTCCACGCCCGGGCGCTGCGGCTGCACCTGGCCGGCCGCGCCGGTGGCGACGTAACGGGTGACGAAGGTGTTCTGCCAGCCGATCTTGAAGCGGCCGGCGGCGGTCTCCGGCGAGTTCCAGAACAGGTCCACGTCCCAGCCGTCGGTCTTGATCGAGCCGAGGTTGGTCAACCGGTTATTGAAGCCGTTGATGCCGCCGGTGGAGGCGCGGGTGATGCCGTTGCAGTAGGTCGGCGACAGCGTGTCCACGCACAGGTCGAGCTGGGTCTGCGCGTTGATCGCCTGGATCGCGCCGTCGATGTCGTGGCGGTAGAAGGTCACCTCCACGTCGAAGCGGTCCGACCACGGCACGTTGCTGGCGAACCACGGGCTCCACACGAAGCCGGCGCTGAAGCTGCGCGCCTTCTCCGGCTCCAGCGCGCGGTTGCCGCCGGTGGTCACCGAGATCTGCGAGTTGGCCTGCTGGTAGCCGGCCGGCACGCCGAGCGTGGCGCAGTTGCTGGCGCTGCCGCGCGGCGCGGTGCCGCCCAGGCCGATCGAGCACGGGTCGGACAGGGTCAGGTCGGCGCGCGCGGCCGAGCCGTACAGTTCGCCGATGCTGGGCGCGCGGAAGCCTTCGGCATAGCTGGCGCGCAGCACGAAGTCCGGCGCCACCTGCCAGCGCAGGCCGTACTTCGGGGTGAACTTGCCGCCGAAGGTGGAGTAGTCGGAATAACGGCCGGCCAGGCTCAGGTCCAGTTTGTCGCCCAGCGGCGAGTCGGCGAAGATCGGCACGCTCAGTTCGAGGTAGGCCTCCTTGACGTCGTAGCTGCCCTGCGTCGGCAGCGACGGCACGCCGTTGTAGTGGCCGATCACGGTCAGCGGATCGGGGCGGTAGAAGCCCTCATACTTGCGGTACTCCACGCCGGTGGCGAAGGACACCGCGCCGGCCGGCAGCCGGAACAGGTCGCTGCTGAGGTTGGCGGTGAACTGGGTCAATTCGTTCTGACTGCGGTCGTGCACCACCGGCTGGATCCAGCGCAGCATGTCCGGGGTGATGCTGCCGGCGCCGCCGAAGATGTTCAGCGGCACGCAGCCGGCCACCGCCGCGCACGCCGCCGGATCGCCCAGCGCCAGGTTGATGTTGTAGATGTTGTAGCTGCCGTAGTTGGTCTGCTCGGCCTTGTTCTTGCTGTAGGCGCCGTTGACGTCCCAGAACCAGGTGCGGTCGGCGCCCTCGAAGCTGCCGATGAAGCCGGTGCCGACGTACTGGGTGTCCACGCGCTGCTCGAACACGCGCGCACCGCCTTCCACCGGGCGGCGCCCGATCATGATCAGGTTGCTGCCCGAATCCAGCGCGAAGCCGAACGGGTTGTACGGGTTGGCGGCGGAGATGACGATGTTGTCGGCCAGCGGATTGCCGGTGCCGGCGTCGGGGCCGAGGAAGATCGGTTCCGGTGCGGCCTGGTTGGTCGACTCGCGGCGGTTGCCGAGCAGCTTCAGGTACCACTGCACGTCGTCGTTGAAGAAGAAGCGGAACTGGCCGAACACGCCCTTGCGCTCGGACGGGGTCAGCAGCAGGTTGGACGCGGCGAAGTTGTAGCGGTCGGCGGTGGTGAAGCAGTGGTAGTCGTCGCTGCGGGTGCAGCCGCCGGTGCCGTCGTAACGCGGCGTGCGCGCACCGCTGTTCGGGGTCAGGTTCTGCTCGGCGCCGGTGTTGGGGTCGACGAAGATGAAACGCCCGTCCGGGGTGGCCGAACTGCCGAAGCTCAGGCCGGTGCCGGGAATCGGATACAGCGACTGCGCACGGTCGCGCGCGTAGATCGGATCCTGCTTGGTGTAGCTGGCGCCGAGGAACAAGCTGGTGCGCTCGGTGCTGTGGCCCCAGGCCAGGTCCACGCCCTTGCTGGCGCCGTCGCCCTTGTCGTACTCGCCGTAGTTCAGGGTGACCTGGCCGCCTTCGAAATTGCGCCGGGTGATGATGTTGACCACGCCGGCGATGGCATCGGAGCCGTACAGCGAGGAGGCGCCGTCTTCCAGCACCTCGACGCGCTCGACGATGGCCAGCGGGATGGTGTTGAGATCGGTGGCCGCGCCCACGCCCGAGGCCGAGGACTCGTTGACCCAGCGCATGCCGTCGACCAGCACCAGGACGCGCTTGGCGCCCAGGTGGCGCAGATCCACCTGCGCCGAACCGGCGCCGACGCCGCTGCCGTCCGGTGGGAAGCCGAAATTGCCGGAGGAGTTGAACTTGGCGTTCAAGGCCGAGCCGGAGGCGGTGAGTTCCTGCAGCACATCGCCGATGGAGGTCAGGCCGGTGCGCTCGATGTCGGCGCGGCTCAGGGTCTGCACCGGCACCTGGCCCTCGACTTCGGCACGGCGGATGCGGGTGCCGGTGACCTGCACGCTGTCCAGCGTGGTGGCCGTGCCGGGGGCGGCCGGGGGCGTCTGTTGCTGGGCGCCGGCGATGGCGGGGACGCCGCCGAGCAGGGCCAGGGATACCGCGAAGACCAAAGGATGGCGGTGCAGGAAATTCATCCGTCTCTCTCTCCAGAAAGGATGTGGGTCGGCCGCTGCGACCCCCTGCACCGCGACGGCATGGAATTCTTTGTAAACAAATCGTAAACGCCGTGCAAGCGTCCGGCAGGCAAAGCGCGGGCTATCGCGACGACTGGTCGATCTGGTAGACACGAGGGGTGCGAGGCGTGGTCAAACGGCGACCTGCCTAAGCCCCTCTCCCACCGGGAGAGGGGTTGGGGTGAGGGTACGGCGCGAAGCGTCTCGCAGGGTTCGAGCGCACGAAGCTGCACCCGTGCCTCACCCGCCCATGCCGGGGCACCGGACGGCCCGGCGCGCGATGCCGATCTGCAAACGCTGCGGGGCACGGCACTCACACGACGTGCCATCGCTCCACCGATCGCCACGATGACCCCAATACACCCAGCGCACTCACCGGCCCGCCTGGACGAACGCGGCTCCCCATCGCCGCAGCCACGCCGGCCAAAGCGACGACAGCGCCACCATCGCCAGTTGAAACGGCGATTCATCCGCGTTCGGTATAGTCCCGCGCATGATCCTGCGCACGTCTCTCCTGCTGTTCGCCGCCGCGTTGTGCGGCCCCGTTTCCGCCCTCGCTCAGTCCCTGGATGCCCAGCGCCCGGCGATCCACTCGGCGATCGACGATGCCGAGCAGGGCCGGTTCGATCCGGTCCGCGCGGCCGCGTTCAAGCAGCATCCGCTGTACGGCTGGCTGGAGTACGCCAACCTGCGCCGCAACATCGACAAGGTGTCCGATGCGCAGGCGCAGGACTTCCTCAAGCGCTACGCCGGGCAACCGGTGGCCGAGAGCTTCCGTGCGCTGTGGCTGCCGGCGCTGGCGCGGCGCGAGGACTGGCCAGCGCTGCTGGCGAACTGGAAACCCACCGAGAACCTCGGCCTGCGCTGCGCCCAGCTCAATGCGCGCCAGGCCACCGGCCGCGCCGACGCGCAGTGGGTGGACGAAGCGCAGGCGCTGTGGCGCAACGCTGGCAAGTCGCTGCCCGACGCCTGCGATCCGGTATTCGCGGTGCTGCAGGCGCGCGGCGGCATGACCGATGCGCTGCGCTGGGCGCGCGTGGAAGCGGCCGCCGACGCACAGCAGCCGGCGGTGATGCGCGCCGCCGCACGCGGCCTGCCCGCGGCCGACCTGGCCCTGGCCAACGACTACGCGGCGTTCCTGGACGCGGTGCATATGCGCGCGCTGACCTGGCCCAAGACCGAGCGCAGCCGCAAGGTGGCGGTGGATGGGCTGGCGAAGCTGGCCAAGACCGATCCGGACGCCGCCGAACGGCAACTGCCGCAGTTCGCCCAGGCGCTGCAGTTCAGCGAGGCGCAGCGCGGCACGGTGCTGTACCAGATCGCGCTGTGGACGGTGGCCTCGTACGGCCCCGATTCGGCGCGCCGGCTCAACGCGGTGCCCGAGTCCGCGTACGACGAACGCCTGCACGAGTGGCGCGCGCGCGAGGCGATGGCGCGCGGCGACTGGCCGGCGGCATTGGCCGCGATCCGCAAGATGCCGCCGGCGCAGCGCAACGATTCGCGCTGGCAGTACTTCGAGGCGCGGCTGGCGGAGAAGACCGGCAATGCCAGCGAGGCGCAGCGGCTGTACCGCGCGGCGGCCAGTTCCGCTACCTTCCACGGTTTCCTGGCCGCCGACCGGCTCAAGCAGCCGTACGCGTTGTGCCCGTGGGAACCGAACGACAGCGCGCAGGCGCAGGCGGCGGTGGCACGCGATCCGTCGCTGGTCCGCGCGCTCGAGCTGTTCAAGATCGACCGCGCCGGCTGGGCCGTGGCCGAGTGGAACGATGCGCTGAGCCGTTTCGACGACACCCAGCGGCGCTTGGCGGTGGAAGTGGCCAGCAACAATGGTTGGTTCGATCGCGCGGTGTTCGGGCTCGGCAAGCGCCCGGAGGAACAGCGCCTGTACACGCTGCGCTTCCCTTTGCACCACGCCGACACCATCCGCCGCGAAGCCGGCAAGAACGCGATCGACCCGGCCTGGGTCGCCGCCGAAATCCGCGCCGAGAGCGTGTTCAACCCCAACGCCCGCTCGCCGGCCAATGCGATGGGCCTGATGCAGGTGGTGCCGGCCACCGGCGCCAGCGTCGCCCGCAACCTGGGCCTGGCCGGCTACGGCGGCGCCGCCAGCCTGTACGACCCGGACACCAACATCGCCATCGGCACCGCCTACCTGCGCCAGTTGCTCAACACCTACGGCCTGCCCTACCTGACCATCGCCGCCTACAACGCCGGCCCCGGCCCGGCCGCGCGCTGGCAGAGCCAGCGCCCGGGCCACGATGCCGACTTCTGGATCGAGACCGTCAGCTACAAGGAAACCCGCGAGTACGTGGCGCGCATCCTGGCCTTCAGCGTGATCTACGACTGGCGCCTCAACGGCGACGCCCTGCCGGTCACCGAGCGCATGCTCGGCAAGCTGGACGCGCCGCGGAAGAAGTTTGTGTGTACGGCCGCCGATGCGGCCGCTGGGAATCGGGAATAGGGAATGGGGAATCGCAACGGCGCACCGCGCGCAACCGCGCCGAACATTGGGTCAACACGCCAGCGCGACATCAGGCGAAGGGAATCTGCTTTTACCATTCCCCATTCCCTATTCCCCATTCCCAGCCCCCCATGAACATCTACCTCGTCGGCGGCGCCGTCCGCGACGCCCTGCTCGGTCAACCGCCCGGCGACCGCGACTGGGTGGTGGTCGGCGCCAGCGCGCAGCAGATGCTGGAGCTGGGCTACAAGCAGGTCGGGCGCGATTTCCCGGTGTTCCTGCATCCGCGCAGCGGCGAGGAATACGCGTTGGCGCGCACCGAGCGCAAGGCCGGGCGCGGCTACCACGGCTTCGAGGTGCAGGCCGACCCGTCGGTGACGCTGGAAGAGGATCTGCAGCGGCGCGACTTCACCATCAACGCCATCGCCCGCGACGAGGCCGATGGGCGTCTGGTCGATCCGTATGGCGGCGCGCGCGATCTCGAGCAGCGGGTGCTGCGCCACGTCGGCCCGGCCTTCGCCGAGGATCCGCTGCGGGTGCTGCGCGCGGCGCGGTTCATGGCGCGGCTGGCACCGCTGGGATTCGTCGTCGCGCCCGAGACCATGGAGCTGATGCGCACGATGGCCGCCGGCGGCGAACTGGAAACGCTGGTGCCCGAACGTGTCTGGCAGGAACTGCGGCGCAGCCTGGCCTCGGCGCAGCCCTCGGCGTTCCTGCGCACGCTGCGCGAGGCCGACGCGCTGCGCTGGGTGCTGCCGGAGCTGGACGCGCTGTACGGGGTGCCGCAACGCGCCGAGTACCACCCCGAGGTCGACACCGGGCGCCATCAGGAGCTGGTCAGCGACATGGCCGCGCGGCTGGCGCCGGGCGATGCGCTGATCGGCTTCGCCGCGCTGACCCACGACCTGGGCAAGGCGCTGACGCCGCCGGAGGAATGGCCGCGCCACCTGATGCACGAGCAACGCGGCCTGGCGCCGCTGCGCGCGCTGAGCGAACGTCTGAAGGTGCCGCAGGAGCACCGGCAACTGGCCGAGATCGCCTGCCGCGAGCATCTGAACGTGCATCGCCTGGCCGAATTGCGCGACCGCACCGTGCACGAACTGCTGCAGCGCTGCGACGGCTTCCGCAAGCCCGAGCGCGTCGCGCAGTTGGCCACGGTGTGCGAGGCCGACAAGCGCGGCCGTCTCGGCAGCGAGGACGCCGATTACCCGCAGGGCCGCACGCTGCAGCGCCTGCATGCGGCGGCGCTGGCGGTGAACGCGCGCGACCTGGCGGCGCAGGGCCTGAGCGGCCCGCAGATCGGCGAGGCGCTGGCCAAGGCGCGGATCGCGGCGATCGCCGCGGCGCGGCCGTCGGCAACGCGGTCGGGAGAGCACGCGGGCTAGTGTTCTGCTGCCACCATCAAGGTTCGTGCGCCCGCAGCTCGCGGAATCCCGAATCGATCGCGGCCGGGTCGGCGAACTCCACCCGCAGGCCCTTGGCGGCAAGCGGGAGTACCTCAGCGTCATCGACGGCGGTGCCGCTCAAGCGCGCGATCAGCGGACCCAGCACCGCGGTGGCGAACGCGCGGGACAACGCTGCACGACACGCCAGATCGGAGACATCCGCGGGGATGGCGCTGGCAGCCGCCAGGTGCTTCTCGAAATCTCGCGAGGGCTCGAAGAAGGTGGCGACCAACATGCCGACCCCAGGTTGCCCGACCGCCATCAGGCCATAGGGGGCGAACATGTACATGGCACGCCCATTTTCCTCGGGCAGGCCCATCTCGCTGGCCCCGAACAGATGCGCGATCACGAGCCGACCGCTCTGCCATGGCAACCGCACGAGGCTTCCTTCCCTGACGTAGGCGCCGTTCTTCCACGCCGCGAAACCGGCACGAAACGCCTTCAGGAGCGCGCCGGCGACATGCGGGTTGAACCCGGCAGGTGCGGCCGGATGCCGGGAATTTTCGGCAAATCGCCGGTGCAGCAACATCATTCCCACCGACAGCTTCATCAACCACAGATGCGCTTCATCGTCCGCGACCGCGGACCAGTCCTCCGACAGGCGCTGTTCCAGCCGTCCGAACTGGGCGTTGGCCTGCGGATCGGCAGGCGCCTTGAAATCGCAGAGCCTGGCGAAGCTGCCGGCATCGCCGAGCAACACCCGGCCCGCAGCTTGATGGCGTTGCGCCAGCCAGCGCGGAATCACATGCTCGCCGGCGCCTGACACCGATATCCCGGTGAAGAGGCAGGCCGCGTCCATCGGCTCGTCGAGATAGCGGCTCGGTTCCATGCATCACCGCCTGCGTTGTCAGCGACCACCACTGTACAACGCGCACGGCAGCACGCGCGCGCAGCCGGAGCGCCGCCGGCTACTCCATCGCGCCCGCGATCCAGGTATGACGGACCTGCAACGCATCGTCCAGCAGCACCAGGTCGGCCTGGTAGCCGGGCGCGATGTGGCCGTAGCGGTGGTCCAGGCCCACGCACTGCGCCGGGTACAGCGAGGCCATGCGCGCGGCTTCTTCCAGCGGCACGCCCAGCCACTGCACGCTGTTGCGCACCGCGCTGGCCATGTCCAGCGCCGAGCCGGCCAGGGCGCCGGCGGCGTTGCGCACCACGCCGTCGATGGCGGTGATGGTTTCGCCGTACAGGTCGAACGCGGGGCTGTCGGCGCCGACCATCGGCATCGCATCGGTGACCAGGAACACGGTGCCGCGCGGCTTGGCCGCCAGCGCCACGCGCAGGCTGGCCGGATGCACGTGCACGCCGTCGACGATCACCCCGCACCAGGCGTTGCGGTCTTCCAGCGCGGCGCCGACCACGCCGGGATCGCGTCCCTGCAACGGGGTCATGGCGTTGTACAGATGGGTGAAGCCGCAGATGCCGGCGTCCAGCCCGGCACGGGTCTCTTCGTAGCTGGCGGCGGTGTGGCCGGCGAACACGCGCGCACCGGCCGCGGCCAGGGTGCGGATGCTGGCCGCCGGCACGCGCTCCGGTGCCAGGGTGATCAGGGTGACGCCGTTGTCCAGCGAGGCGGCCATGGCCAGGTCGTCGGCGTCGGGCACGCGGAACTTGTCGGCTTTGTGGGTGCCCTTGCGCGCCGGCGCCAGGTACGGCCCTTCCAGATGGATGCCGAGCACGCCCGGCACGCCCTCGGCGATGGCCTGGCGGGTCGCGGCGATCGCCGCGCGCATCACCTCCACGTCGTCGCTGATCAGCGTCGGCAGGTAGCCGGTGGTGCCGTAGCGGCGATGGCCTTGGCCGATGCGGCGCAGCGCCTCGACGTCGGTGCGGTTGTTGAACAGCACGCCGCCGCCGCCGTTGACCTGCAGGTCGATGAAGCCCGGCAGCAGGCTGCCGCCGCCCAGGTCGTGCTGCACCGGCGCTGCCGCCACGCGCGGGTCGGCGTCGTCGAGCAGGGCGAGGATGCGCCCGCCCTCCAGCAGCACGCTGACGCCGTCGAGGAACCCGTCCTCGCCGAGCACGCGCGCGTTGCGCAGCGCCACCGTGGTCATCAGACGGTCTCCGTCACTTTGTTCAGATGCGGCGGCAGGTCCGGGTTGTAGCCGCGGCGCAGCGCCAGGGCGTTGATCGCACGGTAGAAGCTCTGGATCGCCAGCAGCGGCGCGCAGGCCGGATGCGGCGCGGCGACCAGCGGCAGGTCGCCGCCGGCGCTGGCCAGCCACACCTGCGCGCCGCGGCCGCGGAACTCCTCGGCCAGGCGCCGGGTGCCCTCGCCGGCTTCGTCCGGCTGGTCGAATGCCAGCACCGGGAAACCCGGGCCGACCAGGGCCATCGGCCCGTGCTTCACTTCCGCCGAGCTGTAGGCCTCGGCGTGCAGGCCGCAGGTCTCCTTGAACTTCAGCGCCGCTTCCTGCGCCGCCGCCAGGCCCAGGCCGCGGTCGAGCACGAACAGGTTGTGCGCCTCGACCAGGCCGTCGGTGAGCGAGCGCCAGTCGGCCTGCCAGGCCGCACGCAGCGCCTGCGGCAATTCCTGCAGTGCGCCCAGCAGCGCCGGGTCGTTCTTCCAGTGCGCGCCGAGCTGCAGGATCGCCGCCAGCGACGCCAGGTAGCTCTTGGTCGCGGCCACGCTCTTCTCCGGGCCCGCGCCGAGCGGGATCACCGTGTCGGCCAGCTGCGCCAGCGGCGAATCCTCGACGTTGACCAGGGCCACCACGCGCGCGCCGGCGTCCTTGGCCGCCTGCGCGTTGCGCAGCAGGTCCGGGCTCTTGCCCGACTGCGAGATCACCAGGTACAGCGCGCCGCGCAACTGCAGCGGCGCTTCGTACACCGAGCCCACCGACGGCGAGGCCGAGGCGGTGACCACGCCGAGCTGGGTCTCGAACAGGTACTTGGCGTAGGTGGCGGCGTGGTCGGAACTGCCGCGCGCACAGGTCACCACGAACGGCGGCGGCGCGGCGCGCAACGACGCGGCGAGCGCGCTCACGGTGGCGTGGTTGCGTTCGAACTGCGCGGCGACGACCGCGGCGGCTTCCGCGGCTTCACGGAACATCAGGGTTTCGGTTTCGGAGGGCAGCGCCATGGGCAGGATCACGTGGGGTCTGGGGAGGAGGAACGGCGGGAATGCGGCTGCATGGGCGCGGTCGAGCCGCGCACCACCAGTTGCGGCACGAAGCCCTGGTTGTGCACCGGCGCCGGATGGTCTTCGTAGGCATCGCTGCGCAGTTGGCTGATCAGCAGCCGCGCGGCGTGGCGGGCGATGTCTTCGGTGGCCTGCTTGGCGGTGGTCAGCGGCGGCCACGACTGGCGCGAGAACGGGCTGTCCTCGAAGCCGGCGATGGACAGGTCGTAGGGCACGTTCATGCCCGCCGACTTGGCCGCGGCCAGCACGCCGGCGGCGATCTCGTCGTTGGAGCCGAAGATCGCGGTCGGCGGCTCGCGCAGCGCCAGCAGGCGGCGGGCGCCGCGGAAGCCGTCGTCGAAGGTGTAGTCGCCGGGGATCACCAGGTGCTTGTCCAGGGTGATGCCGTAGTCCTTCAGCGCCGCCTCGTAGCCGGCGTAGCGCTCGCCGCTGGAGCGATGCGAGGTGCCGCCCCACAGGAAGCCGATGCGCTGGTGGCCAAGCTGGATCAGGTGCTCGGTGATCTCGTAGGCGGCATCGCGGTCGTCGACGTAGACGCAGGGGCCGTCCTGCGGATCCTCGGTGGCGGCGATGATGCGCACGGTCTTGATCCCGCGCGCGGCCAGCGCCGCGACCAGGTCGGCACGCTCGGACATCGGCGCGGTCAGCACCAGCCCGGCCAGGCGCGAGCGCTGGGTCCACTCGGCCAGTTCCTCGGCGAGCATCGGCGCGGTGGAATCGCAGGGGTGGATCTGCAGGCCGAAGCCGGTCTCGCGGCAGGCGGCGAGCACGCCGTTCTGCACGCCGATGATGTGGTACGGGTTGGGGTTGTCGTACACCAGCCCGATCACGAACGGGGTGCCGCTGCGCAGGTTGCGCGCCGACGGATCCGGCTCGTAGTCGAGTTCGGCGATGGCGTGCAGCACGCGCGAGCGCGTGGCCTGCATCACCGACGGTTCGTTGTTGATGACCCGCGAAACGGTCTTCAGCGACACCCGCGCCCGTTCGGCGACGTCTTTGATGGTGGGTCTGCGCATTGGATAGGTTTGCCGAGTTGGAGAAAAGCGCGTCAGCTCACCGCGCGCCCTGGCCGACGCGGTGACCGCGCAGCGCGAAGAACAGGATGTACAGGTAGCAGGCGATCATCAGGCCGGCGAAGACCACCTGGAAATCGAAGGACTCCTTCAGATGGGCGAACAGCTGCGGCACCGCGGCGCCGCCCACGATGCCCATGATCAACAGCGCTGCGCCCTTTTCGGTGAACTTGCCCAGCCCCTTGATGGCCAGCGGGAAGATGGCCGGCCACATGATGGCGTTGGCGAATCCGAGCGCCGCCACGAACGCCACCGAGACATAGCCCCCGGTCACCATCGCGCACAGCGAAAACACGATGCCGAGGCAAGCCGAAATGGACAGGTACTTTTCCTGGGAGATGTACTTCGGGATCAGCACCAGGCCAAGCAGGTAGCCGGCCAACATGCAGGCCAGCGTGCCGATGGTGAAATATTTCGCGTAGTCGAGCGAGAGACCGAGGCTGTTGCCGTAGATGCCGATCGCATCGCCGGCCATCACCTCGGCGCCGACGTACACGAAGATGCACAACGCGCCCAGCCACACGTGCGGAAACGCGAAGATGCTGTCGCGGCTGCGCTCGTCGGAGGCCGACGCGTTCGCCGTCTCGGGGCTGATCTCGGGCAAGGGCGAGAACAGGATGGCGACGGAAAGCACGGCCAGGATACCGGCGATCGCCATGTAGGGGCCGTGGATGCGGCCAGCGAACTCCTGCAACAGCAGTTCCTTCTGCGCAGGCAGCACCTGTTCGATCTGCGTCGAAAAATCCTCCATGCCGTGCAGGACCACTTTCGCCAGTCCATAGGTGGCCAGCGCGCCCGCCACCTTGTTGCAGATGCCCATCAGCGCGATACGGCGCGCCGCGCCGTCGATCGGCCCAAGAATGCTGATGTACGGATTGACCGCGGTCTGCAGCAAGGCCAGGCCGCCGCCGATGATGAAGATGCCGCTCACCGCGCCCACGTAGGAACGGGCATTGGTGAACTGGCCGAAGATCGCGGCGCCGATCGCCATGATCAGCAGGCTCAGCGCCAGGCCCTTCTTCATCCCGGTCAGCTTCAGGATGAGCGAAGAAGGCAATGCCAGGCAGAAGTAGGAAATGTAGAACGCACTCGGGATGAGAAACGCGAAGGTGTCGCTGACATTGAAGGCGACCTTGGCGAACAGGATCAACGGCCCGTTGATCCAGGTAAAGAAGCCCATGATGAAGAACAACAGGCCGACGATGGCGATGGAAGCGTAGGGACTGGCGGGCCGTGCGGTGGTCATGGGCGGCGTGCTCCGGGAGGGCGCGGGGATCGGCGGTCAGCGTCGCAGTTCGGCGACGAAGTCGTAGTAGTCGTTGTGGCAATAGGTGTCGGTCAGTTCGATCGCGCTGCCGTCGCGGGTGTAGCCGACCCGCACCACGTGCAGGATCGCCTCGCCTTCCTTCATGCCGAGATGGCCGGCCAGCCGCGCCGGCAGGTTGATGGCGCGGAAGTATTGCAGCGCCCGCACCACCGGGGTGCCGCGCTCGTCCAGGTAGCTGTAGAGCGAATCGGCGATGGCGTGCGGATCGGGCACCACGTGCTGCGGCAGCACCGCCTTCTCGTAGGCCATCACCCGGCCGTCGGCGCTGCGCAGGCGGGTCAGCGCCGCGACGACCGTGTCCGGGGACAGGCCAAGGCGCAGGATCTCCTCGCCATGCGCCGGGCGCGTGCGCCGCTCCAGCCAGCGCGTGCCCGGCTCCAGACCCTTCATGCGCAGGGTTTCGCTGAAGCTGGCCAGGCCGCTGAGCTGGTGCTGGATGTGCGAGGTGACGAAAGTGCCGGCGCCCTGCCGGCGCGACACCAGGCCTTGTTCGACCAGCGCATCCACGGCCTGACGCAGCGTGACCCGCGACACCTGCAGGTACTCGCACAGCTGCCGTTCGGCCGGCAACGCCTCGCCCGGCTTCCATTGCCCGCCCTTGATCGCCTCCACCAGCTTGCTGGCCAGTTGCAGGTACAGCGGCGTGGGCGCGTCCGGGTCCACGGCCAGCGCATGCAGGCGTGGATCGGCCTGCGGCTTGGGCTTGGTCATGGCGAGCTCTCCAGTCCGCATGGATTCATTATGTCCAATATAGTACCAATCGGCGGGTCGTGCACGTCGCGCCACAGCACGCGGCGCAGGCCCCGGACCGACAGCGCTGCCCGACCACGGCAACAGCGCAGTGGCGCGTCACCCCGAAATTCGCGGCGGCGAGTCGCCCAAGTCCCCTGGCCTCGGGCCCCGCCCTGCGCACGGCGAGCGACCAATTCCCGCCAGCGCTGGCGCCCATGTCCAGGCGGCGGTCATGGCCGATGCCGATGGATCATGTGCCGGTATCCGCCCTTCGGCGAGCTTGGGTGCAGCGCCGCAAACCGCATCGTTGTCACCGGCGGACACGAATTTGTCTACAAGCCACAAGACCAATCACGGCGATGCCTGGCAGAGGTCTGAACCACCGCCCCTGCGACAGCCCGGATCGCGATAAATCCCCGGAAATCGGCCCAAGTCATCGACGTGAAGGCCGGTACGCGACCCGACACGCTGCAGCGCGATCCCGGACACGACAGGTCGGTTTTGCCCCGCCACCGGGGCCACCCCCGCGGCATCGCGTTGACATCGTTGTCACCGGATCGTAAAGGTTCTGCACGCTTCGCAACGAATTCGGCACAAACACGGCGTCCGCGGACCCAGGGGAATCGGCATCGGTCCGCGCCGCCAGGCAGCACGCAACTCCGTCCCGCACCGTCGGCCACGCCGACGGTGCCCATCCATGAATGATGAGGAGAGACATCATGCGTCACCGCCCGTCCGTCCTGTCGGCCGCCATCGCCGCCAGCGTCCTCGCCTTCGCCGCGCAGGCGCAGCAGGCCGATTCCGCCGCCACCGATCTGGACGCGGTCCAGGTGGTCGGCATCCGCGCCAGCCTGGAGAAGTCGCTGGACACCAAGCGCAACAACGTCACCGTGTCCGAGGCGATCACCGCCGAGGACATCGGCAAGTTCCCCAGCACCAACGTCGCCGAGGCGTTCGCGCAGATTCCCGGCGTCACCATCGACCGCCGCTTCGGCCAGGGCGAGCGGGTCAGCATCGACGGCACCGATCCCAGCCTCAATCTGTCGTTCCTGGACGGCCACCCGGTGGCGCAGGCGATCTGGCTGTACGGCGAGCAGCCCAACCGCGGCTTCGACTACACCCTGCTGTCGCCGCAGATCCTGGGCCGCGCGGAGATCGTCAAGTCCACCGAGGCGCGGCTGACCGAAGGCAGCCTCGGCGGCACCGTGCTGATGCATACACGCCAGCCGCTGGACCTGAAGGCCAACGAGATCGCCGGCTCGGTCGGCTACAGCTACAGCCAGCAGGCCAGCGAGGGCAAGCCCAACGCCTCGCTGCTGTACAGCTGGAAGAATCCGCAGGAGACCTTCGGCGTCGCGGTGTCCGCGCAGCATTACGAGGAACGCGTGGACCGCCAGGGTCTGGAGGTGTTCGGCTACGCCAAGGCCGGCAGCTTCGCCAATGCCGCCGGCGTGCCGGCCGATGCGGACGTGCCCAACTCGATCAACGCCGCCTGGTTCCAGCAGGACCGCAAGCGCGACAGCGCGGTGGTGAATCTGCAGCTCAAGCCCAGCGACGCGCTGGAGTTCAACCTCAGCGGCCTGTACATCAAGGAAGACTTCGACAACTACAACCAGTCGATGTACAGCTTCCTCACCTGGAACCCGGGCACCGTGGCCGCGGTCGACGCGCTGGGCGACGTGCGCAATGGCGTGGTCAACAGCGGCCATTCCAGCGCCAACGCCAATGCGGGCGGCGGCACGGTGATCTACGACAACAACGTGCGCCAGTCGCAGGTGACCACCAAGGGCCTGGACCTGCGCGGCGCCTACCGCGGCGAACGCTGGACCCTGCGTGGCCAGGTCGGCCAGAGCAAGTCCGACAACGACCACCTGGCGCAGTACTTCATCGAGCCGTTCTACAACGGCGGCTTCCGCTGGGATCTGGACCGCGGCATCCGCTTCGACGATCCCACCGCCGCGCGCAACCCGGCCAACTGGGGCTCGGCCGGCGGCTGGATCGGCAACAACGGCGTGTTTTCCACCCAGAGCAAGGACCGCTACGGCCAGCTCGATCTGGACCTGCAGTTCGACGGCGTGTTCAACCAGTTGCTGGTCGGCGTGCGCCAGGGCAAGCACGACGAGGACTTCGCGCTCAACGTGTACGGCGGCGTCACCCCGGCCACCCTGGCCGACATCGGCACCATCGGCCTGACCGACATCCGCGGGTTCTATCCCGACCACGGCCAGCACGTACAGGCCGGGCGCGGCAACGTGATCGACTGGATCCGCAACAGCCCGGTCGACTACGCCAATCCGGACCCGTCCAGCTACCTCAACAACACCTGGGCGCTGCAGCAGACCAACAACGCCGGCTACGTGCAGCTGAACTTCTCCAACGCCGGCCTGCGCGGCAACCTGGGCCTGCGCTACGTGCGCTCCAAGACCGAAGGCAGCGGCTTCGTCTACAGCGGCACGCCGACCCTGCAGGATCTGGACAGCAAGTGGCAGACCCGCACGCAGACCGAGCACTTCCTGCTGCCGTCGTTGAACCTGGCCTACGACACCGCCAACGACTGGGTGTTCCGCTTCGGCGCCGGCAAGGTGATCGCCTGGGCGCCGTACAACCAGATGGTCAACAACACCTTCCTCAACGACACCACGCTCACCGGCAGCGGCGGCAATGCCGCGCTGTCGCCATACGAATCGTGGAACTTCAACCTCTCGGCCGAGTACTACTTCGCGCCGCAGGCGGTGGTGGCGTGGTCCATCTTCTACAAGAAGATCGACAACTACATCGACACCTCGGCCACCATCGAGCGCCAGTACAACGCGATCCGCGACACCTCGCCGCAGACCTGGGCGCAGATGCTCGGCAGCAACGGCTGCACCGCCGACGGCTACTGCGACTACAGCATCCAGCGCCCGCGCAACGCCGGCACCGGCAAGGTCAAGGGCTTCACCCTGGCCTACCAGCAGCCGTTCGGCGACAGCGGCTTCGGCCTGTCGGCCAACTACACCTATGCCAGCGGCGAGAACAACAGCGGCAACCCGCTGCCCTACCAGTCGCGCAACAGCGTCGCCTTCAGCCCCTACTACGAGAAGGGACCGTGGAACGCGCGGATCAGCCTGAACTGGCGCGACAGCTACCTGGCCGGCGGCTACGTCGCCGGCGCCGCGCCGGCCAGCGTCGACGCCTACACCGACCTGGGTGCGAGCGTGGGCTATGCGTTCAACGCGCAGTGGTCGCTGCAACTGGACGCACAGAACCTGCTGGACGAGGAATACCTGCAGTACCTGAGCGACAAGGACCACCCGGTCGGGCGCTACCACAACGGCCGCCGCTACATGGCGACGCTGCACTTCAAGTTCTGAGCGTGAGGCTTCACCTGCGCTGCGGCATCATCGCCGCGGCGCAGGTGCGCACAGACCAGTGGACGCAGCGCCGGCGCGCGACCGCCGGCGCATGCACGGGCACGCCTCAGCGCGGGAACTGCACGTGCCCGTCGGCGAAGTACACGCCCTTGTCGCCCTGGCTGGGCAACGCGCCGAGCGTATCGGTGACCACCTGGCCGCGGATGTCGGTGAGGCGGATCTCCAGCAGTTGCGCGCCCATCTGCTCGCCGACGAAATGGTTGTACGCGGTCTTCGGCAGGCTGACCCAGTCGCCGTTCTTCCTGTATTCGAACTTCACCACCGGATAGCGGTGGTTGCGCACCTGGATCGCCGCCCAGTATTGCGAACTGCCCTCCTTGATCCGGTACACCACGTTGCCGGTGACCGGTGCGGCCACCACCTGCCAGCGGATCGGGATGCGCCCGGCGCTGGTGTCGCCGATCGCGGCGAAGGCATTGGGCGACAGGTCCAGCCCGCAGTCGGCGCCCTCCGGATACAGGTCGGTGACGTACACGGTGACCGTGCCGCGCGGTCCCTGCACCTGCAGGTAGGCACCGGCCAGCGCCGCCTGGATTCCGCCGTCATTGAGCTGCGTCGGGTTCAGCGCGGTGATCGTGGCGGTCGGGTCGATGGGATCCAGCAGCAGCGCGCCGCCGGAATAGCCGGAACTGGTGTAGGTAGCGGTGCCGCTGCAGACATCGTTCCAGGCAGCGTTGGCGGGTGCGGCGGCACTGATGGCCAGGCACAGCGCGGCGAACAGGCCGGCGCCGCGCGCGGCACGGGGGGAGTAGCGTGCTTGCATGCGTGTTCTCCTGCACAGGCGCGCGGAGTCGCCGCGCGGCGACCGGACACCTGCCCGGCGCCGGCACTCTAGGACGCGGTACGCGTGCCGCGCCTTGCGCGCGGCCTGGGATTCCACAACTTGGCCGACGCCGTAGACCGCGCGGTCACGTCGCTCAACGGCGGCTGCCGCGCTCCAGCCGCCACAGCAGATCGCGCCACGGCGTGGCCGCGGTGGCCATGCCGGCCGCCACGCCCAGGGCGTCGGCCAGGGCATCCAGCGGATCGGCCGAGCGCGTGGTGGTCCAGGCGCCCTGCGCGAATTCGATGCCCACGCCCAGCGCCAGCAGACCCAGCGCGGCCCAGGTCCAGGCGCGTGGTCCGGCATAGACCTGCACCGCCGCGGCGGCCAGCACCAGGTAGGCGATGAAATGCTCGACCTTGTCGGTGTCGGGCAGGTCCGACAACTGCGGCGGGTGCGGCATCAGGCACACGTAGATCAGCACCGCGATGCCCAGCCACCACAGCCCCAGCCACAGCCAGGGCCAGCGGAAGTCGCGCACTGCCGCCATCACAGCCGCCAGGTCAGGTCGCCGGACAGGAACGCCGGCGCCAGCGACACGTCGCGCTCGAAGCCCATCACCTGGAAACGCTCGCCCATCTCGCTGGGCAGGGTCAGCTGTTTCACCTGCTGACGCAGGCGCAGTTGCACGGCTGCGTCGCTGCGCGCCTCGGCCTCGGCCAACAGCGCGTCCAGGCCGTTGCCGAGCAGGAAGCTGGCCTGATTGCAGTAACCGGCCAGGTCGAAGCCCGCCCCGGTGCCGGCCTCGGCCAGCGCGGTGAAGTCCACAGACGCGGTCAGGTCCTGCAGGCCCGGCCAGCGGTACGGATCGGCATGCGTGCGATGCCGGTAGAACGCGCGCAAGGTGCCGTCGTCGCGCTCGGGCAGATAGAACTCGCGGCGCGGATAGCCGTAGTCCACGAACAGCATCGCGCCGCTGCGCAGGCCGCCGGCCACCGCCTGGATCCAGTACGGCAACTGCGGCAGCAATTCGGAACGGTAGCCGTCGGCGAAGGGCGCCTGCAGATAGCGTTCGATGTGCCGCACCGCGGCCGCCAGCAGCGGATCGGCCGGCTGTTCGCCGCGGCGGAAGCGGCCCTCGCCATCCAGCGTCACGGTCTCCTCGAACACCTCGCCATCGCGCAGCGCGAAGCGCGGCGTCGGCAGGGCGTCGATCACCTCGTTGGCGAACAGCACGCCGTTCCAGTCGTCGTCGAACGGGCGGTCCAGCCATTCCACCAAGTCGAACACCGGCGGGATCAGCGCGCGCGCTAGGCGCTCGCGCTGGCGTTCGCGCAGGTCGGCGCTGGGTTCCAGGATCGCATAGCGCTCTGGCAGCGCATCCAGCACCAGCAGGCGCTTGAGCATGACCTCGGCGAACGCGCCGCTGCCGCCGCCCACTTCGAGCATGCGCGCCTGCGGCCCGAGTTGCTGCAGCACCGGCGCCAACGCATTGGACACGGTGGCGGCGAACAGCGGCCCCAGTTCCGGCGCGGTGACGAAATCGCCCTCTTCGCCGAACTTGCTGCTGCCGGCGCTGTAGTAGCCCAGGCCGGGCGCGTACAGCGCCAGCTCCATGAAGCGCGAGAACGGAATGGCTCCGCCAGCGGCGGCGATCTCGGCGCGCAGATGCGCGGCCAGGCGCTCGCTGTGGGCCAGCGCGGTGGCATCGGGCAAAGGAAGGTCGGTGGGCATGCGCTGCGCGATTGCGTGGACAATGCACAGCATAGCCGAGCATGGAACCCGTACATGACCCAGACCAAAGTCGCCCTGATCACCGGCGGCGCGCGGCGCATCGGCGCCGGCATCGCCCGACGCCTGCACGCAGCCGGCTATGACCTCGCCTTGCATGCGCACACCTCGCAGGCCGAACTGCAGACGCTGGCGCAGGAACTGGAATCCCAGCGCGCCGGCAGCACATTGACCCTGCAGGCCGACCTGCGCGACACCGCGCAGTTGCCCGATCTGGTGGCGCAGTGCGTGGCCCGCTTCGGCCGGCTCGACGCGCTGGTCAACAACGCCTCCAACTTCTATCCCACGCCGCTGCACGAAGCCACGCCGGCGCAGTGGGACGACCTGTTCGCGGTCAACGCGCGCGCCCCGCTGTTCCTGGCGCAGGCCGCCGCCGCGCAACTGCGCCAGCACGGCGGCGCGATCGTCAACCTCACCGACCTGCACGCGGAAACGCCGCTGCGCGCGCATCCGCTGTATAGCGCAGCCAAGGCCGCCCTGGCGATGCTGACCCGCTCGCTGGCGCTGGAACTGGCACCGCAGGTCCGCGTCAACGCCATCGCCCCCGGTGCGATCCTGTGGCCCGACGCCGGCAAGGACGCCGCCGCGCAGCAGGCCCTGCTGGCACGCACCCCGCTGGCACGCACCGGCCAGGTCGAGGAAATCGCCGACACCGTGCGCTGGCTGCTCGACGACGCCAGCTTCGTCACCGGACAGACCGTGCGGGTGGATGGCGGACGCGGGCTGACTTGAAGGCTGGGAATGGGGAATGGGGAATCGGCAAGCGCGCCCTCTTTCCCGCCATTGCTGAGAGCTACGCCAGGCCGCGCCATGACAGCGCGACGATCGGCCCGGCACCCGGCTCTACCGATTCCCCAATCCCGATTCCCCATTCCCGGCGCCATCATCCAACTCGACCACCTCGAGCACCTTCCCGTGCTCGGCATGCGCCTGCCATAGCGCGCCCAGGGTTTGGCCGGTGACCGGGTCGACGAAGTCGGCGGCGATGTCGGCCAGCGGCTTGAGCACGAAGGCGTGGCGCAGCTCGGGCCGCGGGATGCGCAGGTGGCCGGGGCCTTCGACGATGCGGTCGCCGTAGAACACCACGTCGATGTCCAGGGTGCGGTCGCTGAAGCGCGGGCCGCTGCGGTCGCGCCCGTGCGCGTCCTCCAGCGCATGCAGCCAGTCGTCCAGCGGCGCGAGCTCCCAGTCGGTCTGCAGCGCCACCGCGTTGTTCAGGAAGGCCGGGCCGTCGAAACCGACCGCCGCGGTGCGATAGGTCGGCGACACCGCGACCGCACCGAACTGTCGGCGCAGCGCCGCGATCGCCGCGGCCAGGTGGTGATGCGGGCGCAGGTTGCTGCCCAGGCTCAGAAGCACGGTGGTCATGCGCTATTCGCGCATGCCGCGACCGCGAGCGTCAACGGCTAGCCAAGCCCGAGCCGCCCCCATAGAATCGGGACGTACCCGGTTTTCGGCAGCGCCATGACATATTGCGTCGGCATCGAAGTGGACGAAGGCCTGGTCTTCGCCGCTGACACCCGCACCAACGCCTCGCTGGACGACGTCCGCGTCCACCGCAAGCTGCATGTGTTCGAGTATCCGGGCCAGGCGGTGTTCGCGCTGATGTCGGCCGGCAACCTGGCGACCACGCAGCTGACCCTTTCGCGCCTGCAGCGCGACGCCGACGATGCGGACGCGCCGCGCAGCCTGCGCACCTTCCGGCACCTGTTCGAGGTCGCCGAATACGTCGGCGACGTGCTGGCCTCCAGCCAGGTCAAGCTGTCCGAGCAATCGCAGCACAGCGGCATCAACGTGCAGTCGACGCTGATCCTGGGCGGGCAGATCGCCGGCGAACGGCCCGGGCTGTACATGATCTATCCGCTCGGCAACGCCATCGCCACCTCGCCGGAAACGCCGTACCTGCAGATCGGCGAATCCAAGTACGGCAAGCCGATCCTGGACCGCATCATCCGCTCGGAGATGCAACTGGAAGACGCCGCACGCACCGCCCTGGTGTCGCTGGACTCGACCATCCGTTCCAACCTGTCGGTGGGCATGCCGATCGATGTGGCGCTGATCCGCCGCAACGACCTGCGGGTAACCGAGCGCATGCGCCTGGAAGCCGACACCCCGCTATACGCCGAGATCCACGACACCTGGTCGCGCAAGCTGGAGAACGCCGTGCGCACCCTGCCGCGCTTCCCCTGGGAACCGGCCCTGTCCGCCGACCACGACACCGAATCGCGCGACGCCCTGCCGCCCCTGCCCC
>NZ_NQYT01000056.1:0-36899 GCF_009192935.1 Xanthomonas sp. LMG 12461 | reverse complement strand
ACGCCGCGCCGCCGCGGCCGCCGAGCACAAGGCCGGCAAGGATGCGGCCGCGCCGAAGAAGGAAGAGGAAGAGGAAGCGCGCAAGCCTTGAGTTTGCGCAGGGTTTCCTGCACACGACGCCCCGGTCGCCCGGGGCGTCGCTTTTTTATGGGGCGGCTGTTGCGCAAAAGCGCTTGGGCAAATCCGCTTCACCCGTTAAACTATGGCTTTCCGGGAGGCCTTTGAGCCATGACCCCCCTGATCTTCGTTACCGGCGGCGTAGTGTCCTCGCTTGGCAAGGGCATCGCGGCCGCTTCGCTTGCGTCCATTCTCGAAGCACGTGGCCTGTCGGTCACGATGATGAAGCTGGACCCCTACATCAACGTCGACCCGGGCACGATGAGCCCGTTCCAGCACGGCGAGGTGTACGTCACCGACGACGGCGCCGAGACCGACCTGGACCTGGGGCACTACGAGCGCTTCGTGCGCACGCGCCTGTCGCGCAAGAATTCGGTCACCACCGGGCGCATCTACGAGAACGTGATCCGCAAGGAGCGCCGCGGCGACTACCTCGGCGCCACCGTGCAGGTGATTCCGCACATCACCGACGAGATCCGTCGCTGCGTGGATGAAGCCACCGCCGGCTACGACGTGGCCCTGGTCGAGATCGGCGGCACCGTCGGCGACATCGAGTCGCTGCCGTTCCTGGAGGCGATCCGTCAGGTGCGCACCGAGCGCGGCGCCGAGAAGGCCATGTTCATGCACCTCACCCTGGTGCCGTACATCGCCGCGGCCGGCGAACTGAAGACCAAGCCGACCCAGCATTCGGTCAAGGAACTGCGCTCGATCGGCATCCAGCCGGACGTGCTGCTGTGCCGCTCGGAGCAGGCGATCCCGGATTCGGAACGGCGCAAGATCGCACTGTTCACCAACGTCTCCGAGCGCGCGGTGATCAGCGCCGCCGACATCGACGTGCTCTATGGCATGCCGCTGGAGTTGCACCGGCAGGGCCTGGACGAGATCGTCATCGACCAGTTCAAGCTGCGCGACAAGGTCGGCGCGGCCAACCTGTCGGAGTGGGAGGCGGTGGTCGATGCGATCAAGCATCCGCTCGACGAGGTCACCATCGCCGTGGTCGGCAAGTACGTCGACCATCAGGACGCGTACAAGTCGGTGGGCGAGGCGCTCAAGCACGGCGGCCTGCGCCAGCGCACCAAGGTCAACCTGAAGTGGCTGGAAGCGCAGGACCTGGAAGGCAGCGACATGGCGGCCCTGGCCGACGTGGACGGCATCCTGGTCCCGGGCGGCTTCGGCGACCGCGGTTTCGAAGGCAAGGTGCTGACCTCGCGCTACGCCCGCCAGCACGGCGTGCCGTACTTCGGCATCTGCTACGGCATGCAGGCTGCGGTGGTCGACTATGCGCGGCATGTCGCCGGGCTGGACGCGGCCAACAGCACCGAGAACGACCGGCAGTCGCCGTACCCGGTGATCGGCCTGATCACCGAATGGCGTACCGCCACTGGCGATGTCGAGAAGCGCGACGAGAAGTCCGACCTCGGCGGCACCATGCGCCTGGGCTTGCAGGAGCAGCGGCTCAAGCCGGGCACGCTGGCGCGCGAGCTGTACGGCAAGGATGTGGTGGCAGAGCGCCATCGCCACCGCTACGAGTTCAACAACCGCTACCGCACCCAGCTCGAGGACGCCGGCCTGGTGATTGCCGCCAAGTCGATGGACGACACCCTGGTGGAGATGGTGGAGTTGCCGCGCGAGACGCATCCGTGGTTCCTGGCCTGCCAGGCGCACCCGGAATTCCTGTCCACGCCGCGCGACGGCCACCCGTTGTTCATCGGCTTCGTGCGCGCTGCGCGCGAGCGCAAGGCCGGCGGCAAGCTGCTCAAGGAAGCCAGGGCGTGACTGCGACCGGGCGCAGCAGCGAGAGCAGGGTCGCGCGCTGGTTCTTTGCGGCGGCGGTGCTGGTGTTTCCTGCGGCCTTGCTGGTCTATTTCTCCTGGCGCAGCAGCACCGGCTTGGCCGATAGCTATGGGATGGGGCTGATGTATTGCCTGATCGCGGCGGTGGGGCTAGCTGCGCCGCTGGCGCTGATCGGCGCACTCATCTGGGTTGCCGGCAGATTCGGCGGCGGCTCCGTCCCTGCGCCCCTCCCGCGCCCCTCTGAACCTCCGGAAGGTAATCAATGAAGCTCTGTGGATTCGACGTCGGCCTGGACCAGCCGCTGTTCCTGATCGCCGGCCCGTGCGTGATCGAGTCGATGCAGCTGCAGCTCGACGTCGCCGGCAGGCTCAAGGAGATCACCGGCCGGCTGGGCATCAACTTCATCTTCAAGTCCAGCTTCGACAAGGCCAACCGCACCTCCGGTACCAGCTTCCGTGGCCCCGGCCTGGAGGAAGGGCTGAAGGTGCTGGAGGCAGTGAAGACCCAGATCGGCGTGCCGGTGCTGACCGACGTGCACGAGTACACGCCGATGCACGAGGTGGCGGCGGTGGTGGACGTGCTGCAGACGCCGGCGTTCCTGGTGCGGCAGACCGATTTCATCAAGAACGTGTGCGCCGCCGGCAAGCCGGTCAACATCAAGAAGGGCCAGTTCCTGTCGCCGTGGGACATGAAGCCGGTGGTGGAGAAGGCCAAGTCCACCGGCAACGAGCAGATCATGGTCTGCGAGCGCGGCGCCAGCTTCGGCTACAACAACCTGGTCAGCGACATGCGCTCGTTGAGCGTGATGCGCGAGACCGGCTGCCCGGTGGTGTTCGATGCCACCCATTCGGTGCAGCTGCCGGGCGGGCAGGGCGGCAGTTCCGGCGGCCAGCGCGAGTTCGTGCCGGTGCTGGCGCGCGCGGCGGTGGCCGTGGGTGTGGCCGGCGTGTTCGCCGAGACCCATCCGGACCCGTCCAAGGCACTGTCCGACGGCCCCAATGCGTGGCCGCTGGACCAGATGGAAGCCTTGCTGGAAACGCTGATGGAACTGGACGCGGTGACCAAGAAACACGGGTTCTCGCGCTTCGCGTGAGGCGTGCGCCGCCGCCGCTGCGGCTGTGCCGATCCTGGCCGGGTGCGGGCTGCCGGGTGTTCGTCGCCTTCTCGGAGCCGCGGCGATGACCGCACCCGAGCGGGCCGGCGCCTGGCCTTGGGGGCTGTGTGCCTTGTTGTTGTCGTTGCTGGCGTGGGCGGCGCTGGTCGTGGCGCTGTTCGCCTTCTCCAGTGGGATTGGCACGCCCAGCCACGCCGATCATTTCCTGGCCATGCTGTTCTGGATGGTGATCGCCCTGCTGGTAGTGGCAGTGGCTGCGGTGGGCGCGACGATCGCCGCCGCGCTGAGTTGGACGCAGCGCCGCGGCCGCCTCCTGGCCGGCATCGCCGGCGGCCTGCTGCTGGCGATGCTGGTCTTGATCCTGCTCTTCCTCAGCGGAATCCCGCTGGGCCTGATGGGCGCCGGCTGAGGCGGGATTTGGCAAGGAACCGGCGGCCGGGGATAATCAGCCGGCATTCGTTTCCGCCCCCTCTTCCTACAGGTAACCGGCCCGCCCATGAGTACGATCCGCAGCATCCACGCCCGTGAAATCCTCGACAGCCGCGGCAATCCCACGCTGGAAGCCGATGTCATCCTGGAGGACGGTTCGTTCGGTCGTGCCGCGGTACCCTCGGGCGCGTCCACCGGCACCAAGGAAGCGGTCGAGCTGCGCGACGGCGACAAGACCCGCTACCTGGGCAAGGGCGTGCGCAAGGCGGTGGAGAACGTCAACACCACCATCGCCAGCGCGCTGAAGGGCTTCGACGCCGCCGACCAGCAGGGCCTGGACCGCCGCCTGATCGACCTGGACGGCACCGAGAACAAGGGCCGCCTGGGCGCCAACGCGCTGCTCGGCGTCTCGCTGGCCAACGCGCATGCCGTTGCCGCCTCGCGCAAGCAGCCGCTGTGGCAGTCGCTGGCCGCGGGCAACACCGCCAACCTGGCGCTGCCGGTGCCGATGATGAACATCATCAACGGCGGCGCGCATGCCGACAACAACGTCGATTTCCAGGAGTTCATGGTGCTGCCGGTCGGCGCCGCCTCGTTCTCCGAGGCGCTGCGCGCCGGCACCGAGATCTTCCACGCGCTGAAGTCGGTGTTGAAGGGCCACGGCCTGTCCACCGCGGTCGGCGACGAGGGCGGCTTCGCCCCGGACTTCCGCAGCAACGTGGAAGCGCTGGACACCATCCTGGAAGCGATCGGCAAGGCCGGCTACACCGCTGGCGAGGACGTGCTGCTGGGCCTGGACGTGGCCTCCAGCGAGTTCTACGACAACGGCAAGTACCATCTGGTGGGCGAGGGCAAGCGCCTGACCAGCGAGCAGTTCGTCGACTTCCTCGCCGACTGGGCCGCGCAGTATCCGATCGTCAGCATCGAGGACGGCCTGGCCGAGGACGACTGGGCCGGCTGGAAGCTGCTCACCGACCGCGTCGGCAGCAAGGTGCAACTGGTCGGCGACGACCTGTTCGTGACCAACCCGAAGATCTTCAAGCAGGGCATCGAGTCCGGCACCGCCAACGCGATCCTGATCAAGGTCAACCAGATCGGCACCCTGACCGAGACCCTGGAAGCCATCGCCATGGCCGACAAGGCCGGCTACGCGGCCATCGTCTCGCACCGTTCCGGCGAGACCGAGGACACCACCATCGCCGACATCGCCGTGGCCACCACCGCCACCCAGATCAAGACCGGCTCGCTGTGCCGCAGCGATCGCGTGGCCAAGTACAACCAGCTGCTGCGCATCGAGGAAGCGCTCGGCAGCGCCGCGCGCTACGCCGGGCGCGACGCGTTCGTCTCGCTCAAGCGATAAGCCGTGCGCAACTGGCGCTGGCTGCTGCTGGTGCTGGCGGGACTGCTGGCGTGGCTGCAGTACCGTTTCTGGCTCGGCCCGGGCAATTCCGGCGAAGTGCTGGTGCTCGAAAGTCAGGTCGAGCACCAGAAGCGCGACAACGAAGGTCTGCAGCAACGCAACGCCGCGCTCGCCGCCGAGGTCAAGGACCTCAAGGACGGCGAGGCGGCGATCGAGGAGCGCGCGCGTAGCGAACTGGGCATGATCAAACCGGGCGAAAAGTTCTACCGCGTGGTCGAGAACGCGCCGGTGTCGACTGCGCCGGCCGGCACGGCAGCCGGCGCGCAGCCGGCGCCTGTGACGCCGGCGCCGGGCGAGCAGCCCTGATGGCCACCGTCTGGGCCGTGGTCCCGGCGGCTGGCCGCGGCACCCGTTTCGGCGGCGCCACGCCCAAGCAATATCTGCAGGCGGGTGGGCGCCCGTTGCTGGCGCATGCCTTGGAAGCGCTGCTGGCGCATCCGGCGGTGGCCGGGGCGATGGTGGCGCTGGGCGTGGACGATGCACAGTGGCCGGGTTGGACCGAACTGGCTGGCAAGCCGGTCCTGACCTGCCTGGGCGCCGGCAGCCGTGCCGGCTCGGTGCTGGCCGCGTTGCATGCCTTGCCGGAGTCGGTGAAGGCGGACGACTTCGTGCTGGTGCACGATGCGGCGCGGCCGAACCTGGCGCTGGCCGACCTGGACCGGCTGCTGGAGGCGGGGCGCGGCGATCCGGTCGGCGCGATCCTGGCTGCGCCGGTGCGCGACACGCTCAAGCGCGCCGGCGACGACGGCGGCATCGACGGCACCGAACCGCGCGAGCGCCTGTGGCGCGCGCTGACCCCGCAACTGTTCCGGCGCATGCAACTGAGCCGGGCCCTGGAGCAGGCCGCCGCGGCCGGCGTCGAGGTCACCGACGACGCGATGGCGATGGAGTTGCTGGGGCTGCGGCCGCTGCTGGTCGAGGGCGCCGAAGACAATTTCAAGGTCACCACGCCGGCCGACCTGGCGCGTTTCGAGTTCGAACTGTTCCAGCGCGCGCGGCAGTCGTGATGCGCCTGGCGTCGGATGCGGCCGCCGTGGCGCGGCGCGTGCTCCGTCCTTTTTCATTTTTCGTGGGATGTCTCCATGCCAATGTCTGAACTTCCCCGCATCCGCATCGGCCAGGGCTACGACGTCCACGCCTTCGGCGAGGGCGACCACATCATGCTCGGCGGCGTGCGCGTGGCGCACGAGCGCGGCGTACTCGCCCACAGCGACGGCGACGTGGCGATCCACGCCCTGTGCGACGCCTTGCTCGGCGCGCTGGCGCTGGGCGACATCGGCCAGCATTTCCCCCCGTCCGATCCGCGCTGGAAGGGCGCCGACAGTGCGCAGTTTCTCGATCACTGCGTCGGCCTGCTGCACGCGCGCGGCTGGCGCCTGGGCAATGCCGACATCACCGTGATCTGCGAACGGCCCAAGGTCGGCCCGCATGCGCAGGCGATGCGCGAGCGCCTTGCGGCGCTGTTGCAGGTCGAACTGGACTGCGTGAGCGTCAAGGCCACCACCAGCGAGAAGCTCGGCTTCACCGGCCGCGGCGAAGGCATCGCGGCGCAGGCCGTGGCCCTGCTGGTGGCGCTGTGAGCGAGTTGCCGCGTGCGTTCGGCGCCGCGCCGTTGCAGGCGCGCATGCGCAGCACCGCCGAGGATTTCCAGGTCGACGAACTGCCCGCGTTCGCGCCCAGCGGCGAGGGCGAGCACCTGCTGCTGACCGTGCGCAAGCGCGGCATGAACACCGCCTTCGCCGCGCGCCGTCTGGCGCAGTGGGCCGGGGTGGCGGAGCTGGCGATCGGCTATGCCGGCATGAAGGACCGCCATGCGGTCACCACCCAGCGCTTCTCGGTGCATCTGCCCAAGCGTGTGGCGCCGGCGCTGGACAGCTTGCAGGACGCGGATCTGCAGGTGCTGGAAGCGCACTGGCACAACCGCAAGCTGCCGCGTGGCGCGCTGGCCGGCAACGGCTTCGTGCTGGTGTTGCGCGAGGTGCGCGGCGAGCGCGGCGCGATCGAGACGCGGCTGGCGCAGATCGCCGCGCGCGGCATTCCCAACTGGTTCGGCGAACAGCGCTTCGGCCGCGATGGCGGCAACGTCGGCGCCGCGCTGGCGATGTTCGGCGGCCGCCGCGTGCGCCGCGAGCAGCGCTCGCTGCTGCTGTCGGCGGCCCGTTCGGAGCTGTTCAACCGGGTGCTGGCCGCCCGCGTGGCCGCCGGCAACTGGGACAGCGCGCTGGACGGCGAAGTGTGGATGCTCGACGGCAGCCGCAGCGTGTTCGGTCCGGAGCCGTGGTCGGAGGCGCTGGCCGAGCGCTTGCAGCGCTTCGACATCCATCCGTCCGCGCCGCTGTGGGGCGCCGGCGAGCTGCGCAGCGCCGAGGCGGCGCGTGCGCTGGAACTGGCGGTGCTGGACGAGGCGGTCGCGCAGCGCCTGCGCGACGGCCTGGAGCGCGAGGGCCTGAAGCAGGAGCGGCGGGCGACCCGCCTGCGCGTGGCCGACCTGCAATGGCGCTGGCTCGACGGGCAGGACGACGCGCTGGAACTGCGCTTCGCATTGCCGCCTGGCAGCTACGCCACGGCACTGCTGCACGAACTCGGCCAGGTCGAAGAGGCGCCGCAGCCGCAGGCCTCCACCGAGGCCTGAGCGCGGCCGACGCCTGCCGCGTCGGTCGCGACGACGCGCGCTAGAACCGATAGCTGCCGGTCAGCAGCAGGCTGCGGCCGTCCGGCAGCGGCACGAAGGTTTCGTCGAACTCGTCGGCATACAGTCGCCGATCGAAGACGTTGCGCATGCCCACGGTCACGCCCCAGGTCTCGGTGCGATAGGACACGTTCGCGTCCACGCTGGCCTGCCCGGGAACCCTGAAATAGCCGCCGGCCAGACGGCGGCCGAGGGTGTGACCGCGCGCCAGGATGCCGCTGGCCACGCCCCAGCCGCTCCAGCGGCTGTCCTGGAACTGGTAGCTGCTCCACAGGGTGAAACGGGTGCGGGGGACGCCGAGGGTCGGCGTACCGTCGCGCCGGCCGATGCGGGCCAGCGCCAGGCTGCTGCTCAGTTCCAGGCCGGGGGCGAGGGCGCCGACGAAGTCGAGATCCAGCCCGTGGTTGCTCTGGCTGTCGATCGGTCTGGCGAAGTACGACGGATGCGCCAGCACCAGGTCGAAGCTGCGGTCAACGGTGATCTGGTAATAGGCGGCGCTGAGCCGCGCCCGGTGCTCGAACAGATCGATCTTCGCCCCCACCTCCACTTGCCGCGACAACGCGGGCGGCAACGGCCGGCCGTTCTTGCCGAGCACGGCGCTCGGCGCAAAGCCGTTCATGGTGCTGGCGTACAGCGACGCCTCCGGGGTCAGCTTGTAGACCACGCCGACGTTGGGCACCCAGCGGCGCCGGCGCAACTGGCGCAGTTTGCCCTTGGCGTCGTAGCTGGAAATCTCGTACGCCGAGCGGCGCAGCGCCAGCAGTACGTCCCAGCGTTCGCCCATGCTGATCTGGTCCTGCAGCAGGATGCCGCTCCGGCTCGACCACGGGCTGCCGGGGTAATGCAGAATCCCGCGCCGCGAATGCGGCCAGTGCACCGGACCCAGCCGCTCGTCGCCGAACACGTCGTAGCGGTTGCGGTGCATGCGGATGAAGTAATCGCTGCTGCCCAGCCGCGCGCGCGTGTAATCCAGGCCCAGGGTCACAGTCTGCCGCAGCGGTCCGTCGCCGAAGCTGCCGACCAGGTCGTTCTGGATGGTGTAGTACGCCGTCGTATTGCGGTACGCCTCGGCATAGGCGCGCACGGCGCCCTTCGGCGAAGGCGACAGCATGCCCCAGTTGCGCGCGTCGATCGCCTGGGTCACGTACTGGCCGCGGCTGCGCAGTTGCCAGCGGTCGCTGAGCCGCTGATCGAACAGGTAATAGGCGCGCTGGGTGCGGTAGGCGCTGTGGTCCTGTGCGTTGCCCAGCCGCAAGCTCCTGGGCGTCATCGCCGACACGCGGTTGCGCAGCAGCAGGGCATGGTCGGCGGCAGGCTGCCGATCGGTCACGCGCTGCACGCCGAGCACCAGACGGTTGTCGTCTCCCTGCCAGGCGATGGACGGCGCCAGGTAGGCGGCATTGCGCGGGCCGTAGCCTTGCGCCGTGGAATCGGCATGCTGGCCGGAGACGACGAGCCGATAGCTCAGCGGCGTGGCGCCGATCGGTCCGGTCGCATCGAGCCCGGCCTGCATGTCGCCGCGCTCGCCGAGGACGTAGCTCAGTTCGCGCTTCGGGGTGCGCAGCGGTTGCTTGGTGACGACGTTGATCAGTCCGCTCATGTCGCCGCCGTTGCTGTCGCCGAGGATCGATTCCGGGCCCTTGAGCACTTCGACCCGCTCCACGCCGATCATCGGCGGGTAGCCGCCGAGGCCGACGAAGCTGTTCGGCATCCCGTCGGTCATGCCGTTGCCGGTGTAGATGCCGCGGATCTTGAACAGCGGCGCGCGCAACGGATTTTCGATCTGCTGCACGCTGGCCACGTTGCGCAGGGCGTCGGCGACGGTACGCACCTGTTGCGAGGCCAGCAGATGCGGAGCGACCACGTTCACCGACTGCGGCACGGCGATGGAAGCGGCGGCGTAACGCAGCGCGTCGCTGGCATAGGCTGGCACGTCGCCCATGGCGTGATCGGTCAGCGCCGCGGCGTCGACCTGTTCCAGCAGCTTGGCTGGCGCGCCGGCGCGGTGCGCATCGGCGGCATCCGCAGGATCGACCGGCGCCGTGGCGGCGGGGGTGACCGCCACCGTGTTCGCATCGAGCATGCGGTACGCGAGCCCACTCGATTGCAGCAGGCGCTGCAGCGCCGCGTCCGGGGTGAACATGCCTTGCAGCCCGTCGCTGCGCATCCCGGCCAGGGTCGGGCTGGCGGTCAGCACCTGCATGTTGGCCTGCTTGCCGTACGCGATCAGCGCCGTGGACAGCGCCTGCGGCGGGATCGAGAACCCGATCTGCCGTGCGTCGGGCGCGAGTGGCACGGCGAGGGCAGGGGGGCAGGGTGCGAGTTGCAATGCCAGGCTGCCGCAGATGATCAGTCGCCTCAGCCCACGCACTGCCCGTCGCCCCCCAGCGGAAGCGCGAATTATGCCACGCGCGGCGACGTCGACGCGGGGGCGCCCGCCGCCCCTAAGCCCGGGCGGCGCGCGGTATCGCCTAACGGCGGCTCAGCACGATCTCGTCCTTGCCTTGGCGCACCCGCAGCGGGAACACCTGCGGCAAGGCCTCGATCCACTGCGCGGTCGCCTGGGTGTCGACGGTTCCGGTGAAGCTCAGTCGTCCAAGCTCCGGGTCGTCCAGGCGCAGTGGCCGGTCGCTGTAGCGGTTGATCCGCGCGATCACCGTGTCCAGTGGCGTATCGACGAACTCCAGCCGGTGATCGCGCCAGGCGGTGGCCTGCGCCACGTCGATCTGGCTGACCTGCAGCGCGGGCTTGGCCGGATCGTAGGACACGCGCTGTCCGGCCACCGCTTCCAGCCCGCCGCTGCCGTCGGCCGGCACCTGGCCGGCGCCGTAGATGCGGACCCGGCCTTCGGTGACCGCGACTTCGACGCGTTCGCCGTCGCGGCTGACGTCGAAGGCGGTGCCCACGTCCAGGATCGACACGCCGCCGGCGTCGACCACGAACGGGCGCCCGGCGTGGTGCGCCACGTCGAAGAAGGCCTCGCCGGCGATCAGCTCCACGTGGCGCTGCGCGGCGCTGAAGCGGGTGCTCAACTTCGATGCGCCGCCGAGCGCGATTTTCGAGCCGTCCGCCAGCACGATGTCCTGGTGGCGGCTGGTCGCGCTGCTGTAGACCTGGGTGCGCGGCGGCGGGTGCAGCTGCCGCCAGGCCAGGGCGCCGCCGAGCGCCAGCACGCCCACGCAGGCCGCGACCTGCAGCGGCCGCCAGCGCGAACGCGGCGGCGCGAACCTGCGCACCACCTCGTCCCGCGCTGTCGCATCGAGCGTCGCCAGGTCGCCGCCGAGCGCATTGATGCGTTCGAATGCCTGCAGATGCCGCGGGTCGGCCTCCGTCCAGTCCAGCCAGCGCGCCACGGTGTCCTCGTTGCTGTCGGGTTCGCGCAGCAGGGCCCACCAGCGCGCGGCGTCGTCGAGGATATGTTGGTCGATGCCGCTGTCCATTACGGGATCTCCGCTTCGTCGAAGCGTTTGCGGCAATGCGCGAGCGCGTTGGCCACATGGTAGCGGACCATTCGTTCGCTCACGTTCATCGCCTTGGCGATCATGCCGAAGTCCTTGCCTTCGATCACGTGCAGCACGAAGGCGCGGCTGGTCTTGGCGGGAAGTTCTTGCAGCGCCCGGGTCAACGCGCGCAGCTGCTCGCTGGCCGTGGCGTGCCGCTCCGGAACCGGCGGTAGCGGCAGATCGTGTTCCGGCAGCTCCACTGCGGCGTTTTCGCGGACCTTGCGCATGCGCAGCCGGTCCACCGCCAGGTTCGAGGCGACATGGAACAGGTAGGCGCGCGGCGATGCCAGCGCGTCGGGACGCTCAAGCGTCACGATGCGCATGTACGCCTCCTGCGCCACGTCCTGCGCGTCCGCCATCGAGCCGAGCTTGCAGTGCAGGAACGCGAGCAGGGCGCGGTGATGTTCCTTGAACAGCGCGTCGACCTGGTGCGCAGGCGCCTGCTCCGGCGACGGCGCGCCCTCGATGTGCTCGGCCCGGTTCACGACTGCTGATGCTCCTGGAGGGAAGCGGCCGCGGCAGTATAGCCAGGCTCACTGGCCGCCACGCGACGCAGCACCGCAAGCGGCCGGCAGCGCCGCGGCCAGCAAGCCTTCCGCATGCGTCCGCAATGCCTCGCGGCGGCGAAACGCCGAGCGGTGCTGGCTGGGCACATCGGCTGCGGTCTTGCGTGCCGGGGTCAGCGGCAGCGCGAACCAGCCATCGACGATGGGCGTACCGCCCTGCTCGATCCAGAACGCGTCGTAGTCGGACAGGAACACGTCTCGCTTGCGCTGCAGCGGATGCGCGGCGTTGCAGACGGCGCGGATCGCGTGCGCGCCGAGGCGCTCGGCGAAGGTGCAGGCCAGGGACAGCATCAGTTGCTTGGGTCGCAGCCCGTGCATCTGCTTGGTCAGCGCGCGCACCACGTCGCGGGCGTCGGCACCCTTGGGGCCCTGCAGGCAACCGATCAGCACCGTCGGATGGGCGTCGTCGCCGGTCACGGTCAGCACCAGGCGGTACAGTTCGCGTCCCGCCGCGTCGCTGAGCTGCAACCAGAGCTCGCCTTCGCAGCTCATCGGCGCCGGCGGCAGCAGCGACAGCGTCAGCAGGCTGCCATCGTGCAGCGGCAGCGTCCCCAGGTCCGCCTGGCCTTGACGGTAGATGGCGTCGAACAACGCGGCCGGCAGGCGCTCGAGCATCAGGCGATAGTGCTGCCGGAGGTGACGCAGCCGCGCCTTGCTGCTCCAGCGGGTGTTCACGAAACGATGCAGGTGGCGCTCGAGCAGGCGCGGGTCGCGCTCGGCATAGCCACGCATGCGCGGATCGCGGCGCACTGCGTCGAGGAACCGCCCGTGCTCGGTCGGCATGCTCAACGCGCGCAGCAGGTACTTGGTCGCCTTGATCCCGCGCTGCAGGCGGTTGCCGTGCCAGTCCGTGCGCCCCTGGAGCGAGGCCAGGAACAGCGGCCACCACCGTGACGGTGCGGCATCGGCGCTCGGCCGGGGCGGCAGCGCAGGCCGGGCCAGGCGGGTCGGCGCCGTTTCGAACGCTGCGGCGCTCGCGGAAACGTCCACCAGATCAGTGGGTTGCAGGAAGAATTCGGTGGTCGCTTCGGTCACGTTCGGCTCGCAGAGGGACGGTGCTCTCTGACAAGACGTTTCAAGAAGCGAAAATTGAAATGCGTCCGCACGCGCGGTGCTCGGCCGCGTCCGCGGCGTCCCGGCCTGGCCGGATCTGCGTCGGGCAGGCGACGGGGGGCGTGCGACGGGCGTTCCCGTTCACGCCGGTCGCGGTGAAGCCGCTCTTGCACGCGAATGACAGATCAGTGGGCGATGCCGGATTCGGCGGCGCCACGATCCGGCGCCCTCCACCTCGGCCATGCACAGGTTCCCGATGGGGCCCGCGAGCCGCGGTGCCCGCGGCTGCGGCGCCGCTCAGCGCCGCGCCAGCAGCACCAGCATCGCGCCGGTGCCGCCTTGCGCTGTCGGCGCCGAATGGAAGGCCAGCACGTCGTTGCGCTGGCGCAGCAGGCGGTCCACCAGGTTCTTCAGCAGCGGCACGCCGCCCGATTGCAGGCCCTTGCCGTGCACGATCCGCACGCAGCCGAACTCGTGCGCGTGCGCCTCGGCCAGGAACTGGCGCAGCAGCGTCTCGGCCTGCGCCGCAGTGGCACCGTGCAGGTCCAGTTCGTCCTGGGCCGAGAACTGCCCCTTGCGCAGGCGCTGGAACACCCGCGCCGGCAGATGCTCGCGGCGGTAGCTGGCCACGTCGCCGGCTTCCAGTGGCGTGCTCTGGCGCAGCAGTTGCTGGAACTCGCCCTGCGCCTCGGCGTCGTCGCGTTCGGCCATGCGCGCGCGCGGCTTGGGGCGCGGCTTGGCATTGGCCGGCGGCGTCGCGTTGAGCGGGGCCACCTTGCCGATGGCTGCGCGGAACAGCGCGGCGGGATCTTCGTCGTCGGAATGCGCCATGCGCACAGCTTAGAGCGTGCGGCGCGGTTTGAGGTGAGCGCGGCGTTGCCGGCAGCGTCTGGCGTGCGGACCACTGCGCTGCGGTCGCACGGCGCCACGCCGCTCCAGTGCGCGGCGCGATGGCCGTCACCGCGGTCGTCGTCGCGCTGTCAGCGACCTGGCAGGGCGCATCCGGTATCATGCCCCCGGTTTTCGAGGAGCACCATGCGCGTATTAGTGAGCAACGACGACGGCGTCGACGCCCCCGGCATTCGCATGCTGGCCGAGCAGTTGCGCGGCGCCGGCCACGAGGTGACGGTGGTCGCACCCGACCGCGACCGGTCCGGCGCCAGCAACTCGCTGACCCTGGATCTGCCGATCCGGCTCAAGCGCATCGACCACTACACCTGCAGCGTCGCCGGCACGCCCACCGACTGCGTGCATCTGGCGCTCACCGGCATGCTGGAGTTCGACCCGGACATCGTGGTTTCCGGCATCAACAATTCCGCCAATCTCGGCGACGACGTGATCTATTCCGGTACCGTCTCGGCGGCGATGGAAGGCCGCTTCCTCGGCCTGCCCGCGGTGGCGGTGTCGCTGGTCAGCCACAACCACGATCCTAGGCATTTCCAGACCGCCGCACGCGCCGCGGTGGAGATCGTGGCCCAGCTCAAGGCCGATCCGCTGCCGGCCGACACCATCCTCAACGTCAACGTGCCCGACCTGCCGTGGCAGGAGATCAAGGGCTTCGAGGTCACCCGGCTCGGCAACCGCCACCGCTCCGAACCGTGCCTGCCGCAGACCGACCCGCGCGGCGGCACCGTGTACTGGATCGGTCCGGCCGGGCGCGAGCAGGACGCCGGTCCCGGTACCGACTTCCACGCGGTACGCACCGGCTTCATCTCGATCACCCCGATCCAGGTCGATCTGACCCGCTACCAGGCATTGGAAAAGGTCGCCAGCTGGGTCGGCGGCCTGACCGCCGCGCTGGGCCGCCCGGCATGACCCCGCGGTTGCGCCTGCAGCCGGAAGCGATCGGCATCGGCATGACCTCGCAGCGCGTGCGCGACCGCCTGGTCGAGCGCCTGCGCGAGGCCGGCATCCGCGACGAGAGCGTGCTCAACGCGGTGCGCACCGTGCCGCGGCATCTGTTCATCGACGAGGCGCTGGCCTCGCGCGCCTACGAGGACACCGCGCTGCCGATCGGCCACGGCCAGACCATCTCGCAACCGTGGGTGGTGGCACGCATGACCGAGACGGTGCTGGAAGCGGCGCCGAAGAGGGTGCTGGAAGTCGGTACCGGCTCCGGCTACCAGGCGGCCATCCTGGCCGCGCTGGGTCTGGAAGTGCACACCGTCGAGCGCATCGGCGATCTGCTGCGGCAGGCGCGCAAGCGCTTCCGCCAGCTCGGCATGAACGTGCGCAGCAAGCACGACGACGGCCGCATCGGCTGGCCCGAGCACGGCCCGTTCGATGCGATCGTGGTCACGGCGGCGGCGCCGGCGCTGGTCGACGCACTGATCGAACAACTGGCCCCGGGCGGCTGCCTGGTGGCGCCGGTCGGCGGCCCGTCCGCGCAATCGCTGATCCGCCTGCGCCGCGCCGCCGACGGCCAGATCGAACAAGACGTCCTGGCGCCGGTGACCTTCGTCCCGTTGCTGTCGGGCATGCTGGATTGACTTCCCGGAGCCGCACTGGATGAAGATTTTCGGGCCGTTGTACGAACGCGCCATCGCCTGGTCGCGGCATCGCCGCGCGCCGGCCCTGCTGACCGGTCTCAGTTTCGCCGAGGCCATCGTGTTCCCGGTGCCGCCGGAAGTGATGCTGGCGCCGATGTCGCTGGCACAGCCGCGGCGCGCGCTGTGGTTCGCCACGTTGAGCCTGCTCGGCTCCCTGACTGGCGCGGTGATCGGCTACCTGCTCGGGCATTTCGCCTTCGCCGCAGTGCAGCCGCTGATCGAATGGCTCGGTTGGACGCAGAAGATCGACGCGCAGGTGAACCACTTGCGCGAGGTCATCGCCGAGTCGCCGTGGCGTGCGTTCTGGCTGCTGGTGCTGGCTGGCTTCACCCCGATCCCGCTGAAGATATTCACCTGGGCCTCAGGCATCGTCGGGGTGCCGCTGCTACCGTTCCTGGCGAGCATGCTGGTGGGGCGCGGCAAGCGCGTGTACCTGGTGGCCGGGGCGATCCGTCTCGGCGGGCCGCGCGCGGAAGCCGCGTTGCGCCGCTGGATCGAGCCGCTCGGCTGGGTCGCCTCGGCGATCCTGGCGCTGCTGGTGGTGTGGGTCATATGGAGAGCGAAGGTCGGATGAGCGTGGATCGGGTGGTGCGGAACGGCCTGCGTTGCGGCCTGGGGGTGCTGGTGGCGGTGGCGCTCGGCGCCTGCAGCAGCGCCACGGTGGTGCGCACGCCGGGCGGCGCGCCGGTGCGCGGCACCGCTGCTGCCTCGGCGCCTCGCGTGTCTGTGCCCAAGCCCGGAGTCAGCGCCACCGTTCGGCGCGGCGACACGCTGTACGCGATCGCCCGCGCCAACAACATCACCCCGCAGGACCTGGCCGGCTGGAACGGCCTGCAGCCGCCGTACACCATCTATCCGGGGCAGTCGCTGAAGCTGTATCCGCCGGGTGGGGCAGTCGCCGCGCGGCCCGGTAGCGGCCCGGTGACGCCGCCGGCCTCCGGTGCCGGCGCCGCCGCTCGGCCGCCGTCCGTTCCGGTGCCGGCGCCGGTCAGCAGCGGTTTCCCCTGGCGCTGGCCGGCCGATGGCGTGGTGGTCAGCCGCTTCGTGGGCGGCGAGGCGACCAAGCAGGGCATCGACATCGGCGGCAGCAACGGCGAGGCCGTGCGCGCCGCGGCGGACGGCGTGGTGGTCTATTCCGGCGCCGGCCTGGTCGGCTATGGCGAACTGATCATCGTCAAGCACAACGAACAGTGGCTGTCGGCCTACGGCCACAACCGCAAGCGCCTGGTCAACGAGGGCCAGAACGTCAAGGCCGGCCAGCAGATCGCCGAAATGGGCCACAGCGGCGCGGCGCGCGACATGCTGCACTTCGAGATCCGCTACAACGGCAAGCCGGTCGACCCACTGCTGTATCTGCCCCCGAAGTAATCGGTTGCGTCGTCGCGCGGGCGGATCTCCGGCCCGGCACAGCGCGCCGGGCGTTCGCCAACGGCGCGGCCCAGTGGGCCGCAAGCGCCGCCGGCTCACCCGCGGTGTCACCGTGTACGCATTCTTTTGTGGGAGGGGCTTCAGCCCCGACGCGCTGTGCTCGCATCGCGCGGCAGACGCCGCGCAGCGATCTGCAAGAGACGAAAGGAACGACAGGCGTCCTCTCTGCCTCGATCGCATGTTGTCCGCGGCGCGGCCAGGCCGTGGTTGAGGCCGCTCAGGTCAACGATCAGGAGGTCGCAGTGCCCGGCCCGCGACGCCTGGCTCAGCCTTCTAGCAGGAACCCCACCGCCACGCGCCGGCCTTCGGCGGCCAGCACGTTGTAGGTGCGCGCCGCAGCGGCATTGTTCATCACCTCGATGCCGATGCCGCGGGTCAGGAACAGCGCCATCACCGCCGCGGCGGGAAACACCTGGCGTTCGCCGGTGCCGAGGATCACCAGGGCCGGGTTGAGCTCCAGCAGCGGCTGCAGATGTTGCGGCTGCAGGTCGCCGGCCGGCGGGGCCTGCCAGTCCTCGACCAGGGTGTCCGGCGCGAGGACAAAGCTGCGGGTCAACAGCCGGTCGTTCACCTTGGCCTGGCGGCCGTCGGCCATGCGCAGGGCATAGGCGTAGTCGGGCAGGTCCTGGGTCAGTTGCATGAGGTCACCGGAGCGCGCTCAGGCGCGCGGCAGCACGATCTGCCGGTCTTCCTTGGCCGGGCGATACAGGATCGCGGTATGGCCGATGCGCTGCACCAGCACGCTGTGCGACTGCTCCACCAGGCTGCCGATGGCGGCGTCGCGGGCCTCGCGGTCGTCGCCGCCGACCTTCACCTTGACCAGTTCGTGGCGCTCCAGCACCTCGTCCAGTTCGGCCAGGAAGGCCGGGGTGACGCCCTTGCTGCCGATCTGCAGCAGGGGTTTGAGGTCGTGGGCCAGGCCGCGCAGGAAGCGGTTCTGGGCCGAGGTCAGGCTGATCGACATGCAGGTGGGAGCAGGGTTGGCAAGGGCGATCAGGGTATCATGGCCGCCCCTCCCGACCGTGCGTCCATGGCCACCCGCAGCAAAAGCAGCCAACGCTGGCTCCGCGAACATTTCGCCGACCCCTTCGTGAAGAAGGCCCAGGCCGAAGGCATGCGCTCGCGCGCGGCCTATAAGCTGGAGGAACTGCTGCAGCGCGACAGGCTGCTCAAGCCGGACATGGTGGTGGTCGATCTCGGCGCCGCGCCGGGCGGCTGGTCGCAGCAGGTGCGCAAGTCGATGGGCGACCGCGGTCGCGTGCTGGCCCTGGACATTCTGGAGATGCCGCCGCTCGCCGGCGTGGAGTTCCTTCACGGTGACTTCAGGGAGGACGCGGTGCTATCGCAATTCGAGGCCATGCTGGGCGATACCCCGGTGGACCTTGTGCTGTCGGATATGGCCCCCAATAAGAGCGGAATGGATGCGGTCGACCAGCCGCGGATGATGCATCTGGCGGAATTGGCGATGGCGTTCGCCGACAGCCACCTGAAGCCGAACGGCGCGTTCCTGATCAAGCTGTTCCAGGGCGTGGGGTTCGACGACTACATCCGCGACATGCGCCGCCGCTATGAGAAGGTGACCATCCGCAAGCCGGCCGCGTCGCGCAAGCGCTCGCCGGAGGTCTACGCCCTCGGACAGGGCAAGCGCGCCCAGATCAAGTAAGCTGAACGCAAGGCTGAATCCGCAATGCCACGCATCGAGACAGAGTTGAAGGGACACCGGAGCCAATGAGGATGAACGACTTGACCAAGAATCTGCTGTTGTGGGTAGTCGTTGCCGTCGTGCTGATGGTGGTGTTCCAGAGCTTCTCGCCGCGGCTCGCCGGCGGCGCGGGCACCGACAACGTGACCTACTCCCAGTTCCTGAAGGACGTGGACGCCGGGCGGGTGAAGTCGGTCGATTTCACCGACGCCACCAACCTGTCGGTCAACGCGATCCGCTTCAAGCGCGCCGACGGCAGCGAGGGCTCGGTGTACGGCCCGAGCGACGGCAAGCTGATCGACGTGCTGTACAGCAAGAACGTGGACATCACCCGGCAGAAGCCCGACAACGGTCCGGGCTTCTGGTCGCTGGTGCTGAACTTCCTGCCGGTCATCCTGATCATCGGCTTCTGGCTGTTCATCATGCGCCAGATGCAGGGTGGCGGCGGCGGCGCCAAGGGCGCGATGTCCTTCGGCAAGTCGCGCGCCAAGCTGCAGGGCGAGGACCAGATCAAGATCACTTTCGCCGACGTCGCCGGCTGCGACGAGGCCAAGGAAGAGGTCGGCGAACTGGTCGACTTCCTGCGCGATCCGACCAAGTTCACCAAGCTCGGCGGCAAGATCCCGCGCGGCGTGCTGATGGTCGGCCCGCCGGGTACCGGCAAGACCCTGCTGGCCAAGGCCATCGCCGGCGAGGCCAAGGTGCCGTTCTTCAGCATCTCCGGTTCGGACTTCGTGGAAATGTTCGTCGGCGTCGGCGCCAGCCGCGTGCGCGACATGTTCGAGCAGGCCAAGAAGCATGCGCCGTGCATCATCTTCATCGACGAAATCGATGCGGTCGGCCGCCATCGCGGCGCCGGCCTGGGCGGCGGTCACGACGAGCGCGAGCAGACCCTCAACCAGTTGCTGGTGGAGATGGACGGCTTCGAGGGCGGCGAGGGCGTGATCGTGATCGCCGCGACCAACCGTCCGGACGTGCTGGATCCGGCGCTGCTGCGCCCGGGCCGCTTCGACCGCCAGGTCGTGGTGGGCCTGCCGGACGTGCGCGGCCGCGAGCAGATCCTCAAGGTGCACATGCGCAAGCTGCCGCTGGCCGACGACATCGAGCCGATGGTGATCGCGCGCGGCACGCCGGGCTTCTCCGGCGCCGACCTGGCCAACCTGTGCAACGAGGCGGCCCTGTTCGCCGCGCGCGAGTCGGTCAAGGAAGTGCGCATGGACCACTTCGACCGTGCCCGCGACAAGATCCTGATGGGCGCCGAGCGTCGTTCGATGGCCATGAGCGAGGACGAGAAGACGCTCACCGCCTACCACGAGGCCGGCCACGCCATCGTCGGCCGCCTGGTGCCCGAGCACGACCCGGTCTACAAGGTCACGATCATCCCGCGCGGCCGCGCGCTGGGCGTGACCATGTATCTGCCGGAAGGCGACAAGTACTCGATGAACCGTGTGGCGATCGAGTCGCAGTTGTGCTCGCTGTACGGCGGCCGCGTGGCCGAGGAACTGATCTTCGGTACCGACAAGGTCACCACCGGCGCGTCCAACGACATCGAGCGCGCGACCAAGATGGCGCGCAACATGGTCACCAAGTGGGGCCTGTCCGACGAGCTGGGGCCGATCGCCTACGGCGAGGAGGACGACGAAGTGTTCCTGGGCCGTTCGGTGACCCAGCACAAGAGCGTCTCCGACGACACCGCGCGGCGCATCGACGAAGTGGTGCGGTCGATCCTCGACAAGGCGTATGCGAAGACCACGCAGATCCTCACCGAGAATCTGGACAAGCTGCACACCATGTCGCAGCTGCTGCTGCAGTACGAGACCATCGACGCGCCGCAGATCGAGGCGATCATGGAAGGCCGCGATCCGCCGCCGCCGATGGGCTGGAACAAGTCCGGCAAGGACGGCGGCAACAACGACAAGGGCAATTCGCGTCCGCTGCCGCCGATCGCCGGGCCTGCCGAGCAGGTGTAAGCGCAGGAGCGCCCTTCAAGCGCCGAAAAGCCAGGGAGCGATCCCTGGCTTTTTTGTTGGCGGCGATGCGGGGCCGGTCGCATCGGCTCATGCCGACTCGCCGCCCGCGAGCGCGTGGGCGACAATGGCACTGCGCTGGCCGCAGGTTGCCGCGTCGATGCGGTGTGCGGCGGAAACGTCGCGCACGCCGCTGCCGCCATGCGGGTGTCGCGGATGCCGCATGGCGCTGCGCAGCGCCATTCCGCCGCCCGCCTCGGCCACTACCAGGAGACTCACCGATGTTCGACACCTCGCCCAGCCTGCAGTGCGGCGCCCACCGGCTGCTGCTCGATCGCCCGCGGGTGATGGGCATCGTCAATGTCACCCCGGATTCGTTCTCCGACGGGGGCGCCCACGCCAGCGTGGACGCGGCGGTGGCGCACGGCCTGCGCTTGGCCGGGGAGGGCGCCGACGTGCTGGACATCGGCGGCGAGTCGACCCGTCCGGGCGCGACGCCGGTGCCGGTGGAAGAGGAACTGCGGCGGGTGATTCCGGTGATCGAGCGGCTGGCCGCGCAGACCGCGCTGCCGCTGAGCGTGGACACCTTCAAGCCGGAGGTGATGCGCGCCGCGGTCGCGGCGGGCGCCGGCATGATCAACGACGTGCAGGCCCTGCGCCAGCCCGGCGCGCTGGATGCTGCCGCGGAACTGGGGGTGCCGGTGGTGCTGATGCACATGCCCGCCGACGCCTATGCCGCCGGCAGCGCGCCCGGCTACGACGACGTGGTCAGCGAGGTGCACCGGTTCCTGGCCGAGCGCATCTTCGCCGCGGAGATGGCCGGCATCGACAAGCGACGCATCCTGGTCGACCCGGGCTTCGGCTTCGGCAAGAGCACCGCCGACAACCTGCAGTTGCTGGCCCAGTTGGCGCGGCTGGTCGAGCTGGGCGTGCCGGTGCTGGCCGGCTTGTCGCGCAAGCGCAGCATCGGCGAGCTGACCGGGCGCGATGCGCCGGAGCAGCGGGTGGCCGGCTCGGTCGCCGCGCATCTGCTGGCTGCACAGCGCGGTGCCGCGCTGCTGCGCGTGCACGACGTCGCTGCCACCGTCGACGCGCTGAAGGTCTGGCAGGCGCTGCAGGCCGTGCCGTTGCCGCGCGCCGCCACAGCGTCGGCCGCGGCGACGATCCGCTGGCCGGACGAGGACTGATGGCGGCCGACCGGCGCCCGCGCGCAATCGCGCTGATGGGTCCGACCGCCTCGGGCAAGACCGCCGCGGCGATCGCCCTGGCCGAACGCTGCGGCGGCGAGATCGTCAGCGTCGATTCGGCGCTGGTCTACCGTGGCTTGGACATCGGTGCGGCCAAGCCCGATGCCGCCGAGCGCGCGCGGGTGCCGCACCACCTGCTGGACCTGCGCGATCCCTGGCAGACGTATTCGGCGGCCGAATTCGCCGCCGACGCGCGCGCCGCGCTGGAGGCGATCGTGGCCCGCGGCCGCCTGCCGATCCTGGCCGGCGGCACCGGCCTGTACTTCCAGGCGCTGCTGGAAGGGTTGGCGCCGATGCCGGCGGCCGACCCGCAGTTGCGCGCGGCGCTGGCCGCGCAGGCGCATGCCCAGGGTTGGGCGGCATTGCACGCGGAACTGCAGCGGATCGATCCGTTGGCCGCGCAGCGCATCCGCCCCGGCGACGCGCAGCGCATCCAGCGTGCGCTGGAGGTGTACCGGCTCAGCGGCCGGCCGATCAGTGCCTGGCAGGCGGACCCGGGTCCGCCGCGGCTGCCGCTGCGGGTGCTGAAGCTGGTGCTGGCGCCGGCCGAGCGCAGCGTGCTGCACGGGCGCATCGAGGCCCGCTTCGACGTGATGCTGGGGCAGGGCTTCCTCGACGAAGTGCGCGCCTTGCGCGCGCTGCCCGGGATGCAGGCGGTGGCGCAGCCGCTGGCGCTGCCGGCGGTGCGTGCGGTCGGCTACCGTCAGGCCTGGGAGTACCTGGACGGCGTCGGCGATGCGGCGGACTTCCGCGTCCGCGCCATCGCCGCCACCCGGCAGCTGGCCAAGCGCCAGCTCACCTGGCTGCGCGGCGAGCAGGATGCCCGCTGGTTCGACCCGGCGCGCGACGCCGGGCGCCTGCAGGCGGCCCTGGACGCCTTCCTCGGCTGATCGGGCGCGCCGCCGCGCTGTGCTGGCGCCCGCGGTTGTGTAACATCGACGTTCCGGACCACGGCAGGGGAGCTGCAGTGCCGTCCCGGACAATAAAAACAATAATTTGGGAGTGAAGCATGTCCAAGGGGCAATCCTTGCAGGATCCTTTCCTCAACGCGTTGCGTCGCGAACGGGTCCCTGTCTCGGTGTATCTGGTCAACGGCATCAAGCTGCAGGGCACGATCGAGTCGTTCGATCAGTTCGTGGTCCTGCTGCGCAATACCGTCAGCCAGATGGTCTACAAACACGCCATTTCCACCGTGGTGCCGGCGCGCAACGTGCGCGTGGGACCGGGCGGCGGCTATGTGCAGCAGAACGAAGGTGGCAGTGCGGGTGATGATGAAGTCGAGTAGTACCGTAACGAAGTGCGGAGCCGCGGGTGTTTGATCGGTCCCGCCGCGGCGAACATGCACTGCTGATCCAGCCCTACGCGGGCGGTCCGTTGGAAGACGATGTGCTGGAGGAGTTCGCCGACCTGGCGCGCTCGGCCGGTGCCAGCATCGCCGCTACCGTGACTGCGCGCATCGACAAGCCGAGTCCGGCGACGCTGATCGGCAGCGGCAAGCTGGAAGAGGTCAAAGCCGCCGCCGACGCCAGCGGTGCCGACCTGGTCCTGGTCAACCACGCGCTCAGCCCCGGCCAGGAGCGCAACCTGGAGAAATACCTGGAGCGGCGCGTGATCGACCGCACCGGGCTGATTCTGGACATCTTCGCCCAGCGCGCGCGCAGCCACGAAGGCAAGCTGCAGGTCGAACTGGCCCAGTTGCGGCACATGGCCACCCGGCTGGTGCGCGGCTGGACCCACCTGGAGCGCCAGCGCGGCGGTTCGATCGGCCTGCGCGGCCCCGGCGAAACCCAGCTGGAAACCGATCGCCGCCTGCTGCAGAAGCGGGTGGAGCAGTTGCAGAAGCGGCTGGAGAAGGTCGAGGTGCAGCACACCCAGATGCGCCGCGCGCGGGTGCGCAGCGAGCTGCCGCGGATCGCGGTGGTGGGCTACACCAACGCCGGCAAGTCGACCCTGTTCAACGCGCTGACCGGTGCCGAGGCCTACGCCGCCGACCAGTTGTTCGCGACCCTGGACCCGACCGTGCGGCGCATCGCGCTGCCCGGCGGCAACGCCATGCTGGCCGATACCGTCGGCTTCGTGCGCAACCTGCCGCACGAACTGGTCGCGGCATTCCGCTCGACCCTGTCCGAGGCGCGCGAGGCCGACCTGCTGCTGCACGTGGTCGACGCCGCCGATCCGCTGCGCGAGGAGCGCATCGCCCAGGTCGACGAGGTGCTGCACGCGGTCGGCGCCGGCGAACTGCCGCAGTTGCTGGTGTTCAACAAGATCGACCGCATCGAGGGCGCCGAGGTGCGTCACGATGCGCAGGACGGCGTGCCGGACACCGCGCGGCGCGAGCGGGTGTGGATCTCCGCGCGCGACGGCCGCGGCCTGGACCTGCTGCAGCACGTGCTCGGCCAGCGCCTGGGCCTGCGCCACGTGCAGGGCAGCCTGCGCCTGCCGCCGAGCGCCGGACGCCTGCGCTCGCAATTGCACCAGTTGCAGGTGATCCGCAGCGAGCAGGCCGACGAGGACGGCTGGCTGCTGCAGGTGGACATCCCGATCACCGAGGCAGAGCGTCTGGCCGCCGCGGCCGACGGCGCGCCGATCCGCGCGCTGCTGCCGCCGCGCGAGCAGGAGGAGTGGCAGCAGCGCTGAGTGCCGCGTCGACGCCGGCGTCGGCACGCTCGACGCCGATGGGCGGGCCGGCGTGGTCGCGGCCCATGCGCCGCGTTGGCTGACGGCCGGCCATCCGCCGGCACGCGCAGGCGCGACAGCCACGGCGAATTGGGCTACAAAGCGCACTGGTTTCCCGAGCTGTGCCATGACGCTTCCCACCGATTCGGATCTGCTGCAACAGGCCACCGCCCTCAGCGATCGCTTGCGCACCGCGCGCGAGCGCCTGGTCACCGCCGAAAGCTGCAGCGGCGGCTGGATCGCCAAGGTGATGACCGACGTCGCCGGGTCTTCGGCCTGGTTCGACTGCGGCATCGTCGCCTACAGCTACGAGGCCAAGCAGGCCTTGCTGGGCGTGCGTCCGCAGACGCTAGAGCATCATGGCGCGGTCAGCCGGGAGACGGTGATCGAGATGGTGTCCGGGGCGCTGGTCAATTCCGGCGCCAGCGTCGCGGTCGCGGTGACCGGCATCGCCGGGCCGGGCGGCGGCTCCGCGGACAAGCCGGTCGGCAGCGTCTGGCTGGGCTGGAAGCGCCGCGGCGGCTATGCCAGCGCGCAATTGTTCCAGTTCCCGGGCGACCGCGACGCGGTGCGCCGGCAGACCGTGGCGGCGGCCCTGCGCGGCCTGGACGCGTTGCTGTGATCGTGGCCGCGCGCCTTCCCCGAGGATGAGCGCGATGTGGGAGGCGTTGAGCACCGTCCGCGACCTGGGACGCCTGCAGGAAATCGCCTCGGTGCTGATCCGCTACGGGTTCGGCGACGTGGTCCGGCGCATCGGCATGGCCGACGTGCTGGAGCGCGCCGGGCGCCTGCTGCACTGGCACAACGCCGAGGAGATGCTGCGCATGTCGGCCCCGCAGCGGGTGCGGCGCGCCCTGCAGGACCTCGGCCCGACCTTCGTCAAGCTCGGCCAGGTGCTGGCCACGCGCGTGGACCTGCTGCCGCCGGAGTGGATCGACGAACTGGGCGAACTGCAGAACGCCGCGCCGGCGCTGGACTACCCGCAGATCCTGCCGCAGTTGATCGAGGCGCTCGGCGAGGCGCCGACGGCGATCTTCGCCGAGGTCGAGGAAACCCCGCTGGCCGCCGCCTCGCTGGCGCAGACCCATCGCGCCCGGCTGCACGACGGCACCGCCGTGGTGATCAAGGTGCGCCGCCCCGGCATCCGCGAGGTGATCGAGGCCGACCTGCGATTGCTGGCGCGGCTGGCGGAGATCGTCGAAGCGCGCGCGCCGGACCTGAAGCGCTATCACCCGGCCGCGGTGGTGCACCAGTTCACCCTGTCGCTGCGCCGCGAGCTGGATTTCGCCGGCGAGTGCCGCAATGCCGAGCGCATCGCGGCCAACTTCCAGGGACACGACGAGATCGTGATCCCGCGGGTGCACTGGCAATGGACCTGCGAAACGCTCAATGTGCAGGACTTCGTCGACGGCATCGGCGGCCGCGACCTGGCCGCGGTCGACGCCGCCGGCCTGGACCGTCGCCAATTGGCGCGCACCGGCGCCGACATCGTGCTGAAGATGGTGCTGGAGGACGGCTGTTTCCACGCCGATCCGCATCCGGGCAACATCTTCTACCTGCCCGGCGAGCGCATCGCGGTGATCGACTTCGGCATGGTCGGGCGCATTTCCGAACAGCGCCGCTACCAGGTGGTGCAACTGCTGCACGGGCTGGTCACCCAGGACGCCGAGGCGGTCGCCGACATCCTGCTGGAGTGGACCGACGGTGAAGTCGAGGTCGACGAGGCGCGCCTGCACCTGGAGATCGCCGCCTTCGTCGACCAGTACCGCGGCGTGCCGCTGAAGGACCTGCGGGTCGGCGCGATGCTCGGCGACGTCACCGCGCTGCTGCGCCAGCACGCGCTGGCCTTGCCGGCCGACCTGGCGCTGATGATCAAGACCTTCCTGACCCTGGAAGGGGTGGGGCGCCAGCTCGATCCGGACTTCGACATGGCTGGCGCCGCCGCTCCGTACCTGGAGCGGGTGATGCTGCAGCGGTTCGCGCCGCGGGCGATGGCCAGGCGCGGCCGCCGCACCGTGCTGGGCGCGCTGGAACTGCTCGGCGACCTGCCGCGCGACACGCGCCGGCTGCTGCAGGCGGCACGGCGCGGGCGCCTGCAGTTGAACGTGGAGACCGGCTCGCTGAAGGGCTTCGGCGACCAGGTCAACCGCGCCGCCAACCGCCTGACCATGGGCATCGTCACCGCCGCGCTGATCATCGGCTCGTCGATCGTGATGAACAGCGTCGGCGGCATTTCCAGCCGCTGGCTGCTGGCGATCGGCGTCTGCGGCTTCGTCGGCGCGGCACTGTCGGGGGTGTGGATCCTGTTCTCGATCTGGCGCAGCGGGCGCTGAGCGCGGCGCATGCTCTCGAGCACGGTTCGCCGGAAGCTGAGGCGGCTGCTCCGCAGGCAGCGCCCCGCTTCACAGGCGTGTCGGCGCGCACGCGATCCCTTGTGGGAGGGGTTCAGCCCCGACGCGATGCACTCGAATGCCCCGGTACACATCGCACTGACGCTGTGCGGGGTCCAAAAAGGCCGCCAGGATCAGAAGCCGCGCGCCTGCCGACGACGGCATTGCGGGCGGTCGCGCGGAGCATCCATCACTGGCGGTAGCGAAGCGCGCCGGCACTCCAGACCCACGCGCCAGTTGCTCGTCAGCTAATTTAGTAGTATTACTACTAACCATGGACCTGACCGAAACCCAGCAGGCGATCCTCGACCTGATCGCCGAGCGCATCGAACACGACGGCGTGCCGCCGTCGCAGACCGAGATTGCCCGTGCCTTCGGCTTCAAAGGCGTGCGCGCGGCCCAGTACCACCTGGAAGCGCTCGAACAGGCCGGCGCGATCCGCCGGGTGCCCGGGCAGGCGCGCGGCATCCGCCTGCTGGGTGGGGCAGCCGCCCCGGCCCCCGCGCCGCAGGTGGACAGCGCCGACGTGCTGCGCCTGCCAGTGCTCGGACGCGTCGCCGCCGGCCTGCCGATCGGCGCGGACATCGGCTCCGACGACTTCGTGGTGCTGGACCGGGTGTTCTTTTCGCCGGCACCCGATTACCTGCTGAAGGTGCAGGGCGACTCCATGCGCGACGAAGGCATCTTCGACGGCGACCTGATCGGCGTGCACCGCACCCGCGATGCCCGCTCCGGGCAGATCGTGGTGGCGCGCATCGACGAGGAGATCACGGTCAAGCTGCTGAAGATCGGCAAGGACCGCATCCGCCTGCTCCCGCGCAACCCGGACTACGCACCGATCGAGGTGCTGCCGGACCAGGAGTTCGCCATCGAAGGCCTGTACTGCGGCCTGCTGCGCCCCAACCGCTGATGCCGCGCGTGGAGCAGGGCATGCACTACAGCGCCGGCCGGACTTTTCCGACCCCGGATATCGCCATTCGCCGCTGCCGTCGCCCGGTCCGGACGAATTATTTTCATCTCGCCACGCACTGTCTCAGTCCGTGCGATACCAGGCCCTTACATTGACCTCACTCCGCAAATCCTCATCACCTTCCAAGGACACCACAATGGACGAGAACAAGAAGCGCGCGCTCGCCGCCGCCCTGAGCCAGATCGAGAAGCAGTTCGGCAAGGGCTCGGTGATGCGGATGGGCGATCGCGTCATCGAAGCGGTGGAAGTGATTCCGACCGGCTCGCTGATGTTGGACATCGCACTGGGCATCGGCGGCCTGCCGAAGGGCCGCGTGGTCGAGATCTACGGTCCGGAATCCTCGGGCAAGACCACCCTGACCCTGCAGGCCATCGCGCAGTGCCAGAAGAACGGCGGCACCGCCGCGTTCATCGACGCCGAGCACGCGCTGGACCCGATCTACGCCGCCAAGCTGGGCGTCAACGTCGACGAACTGCTGCTGTCGCAGCCGGACACCGGCGAGCAGGCGCTGGAAATCGCCGACATGCTGGTGCGCTCGGGCTCGGTGGACATCGTGGTGGTCGACTCGGTCGCCGCGCTGACCCCCAAGGCCGAAATCGAAGGCGAGATGGGCGACCAGTTGCCGGGCCTGCAGGCGCGCCTGATGAGCCAGGCGCTGCGCAAGCTCACCGGCAACATCAAGCGCTCCAACACCCTGGTGGTGTTCATCAATCAGTTGCGCATGAAGATCGGCGTGATGATGCCGGGCCAGAGCCCGGAAACCACCACCGGCGGCAACGCGCTGAAGTTCTATGCCTCGGTGCGCCTGGACATCCGCCGCATCGGCGCGATCAAGAAGGGCGACGAGATCATCGGCAACCAGACCAAGATCAAGGTCGTCAAGAACAAGCTGGCGCCGCCGTTCAAGCAGGTCGTCACCGAAATCCTCTACGGCGAGGGCATCAGCCGCGAGGGCGAACTGATCGACATGGGCGTGGAAGCCAAGTTGGTCGAGAAGGCCGGTGCCTGGTACAGCTACGGCAGCGAGCGCATCGGCCAGGGCAAGGACAACGCCCGCGGTTACCTGCGCGACAACCCGCAGGTCGCGGCCAAGCTGGAAAGCGAGCTGCGCGAGAAGTTCCAGCCCACGGAAATCGCCCCGAGCGAGGCCGAGGCGGAAGACGACGACGCGTAATGGTTTTCTGCCGGGGGAGCGGTGGAGTCAGTGCCGCTCGTCTCCCTCGGCAGTCTTGAGCAAGCCAGGAGGGCGCGCGCCAGGGACGGCGCATTTTGAATGGGGTGGCATCGCCCATGAGCGACGAACAGGCACAAGAAGCACCACGTCGGCGTCGCCGGCAACCGGAACAGACGCCGCTGCAGAAGGCGCTGGGTCTGCTGGTGCGGCGCGAGCATTCGCGCAAGGAGCTGACCCGCAAGCTGCGTGCGCGTGGGGTGGAAGCCGACGCCGCCGCGGAGGCAGTGGAACGCCTGAGCGGCGAGGGCTGGCAGGACGACGGGCGCTTTGCCGAACTGCTGGTGCGCAGCCGCGCCGGAGCAGGATATGGCCCGCTGCATATCCGTGCCGAGCTTGGGACCCACGGCCTGGACAGTGAGGCCATCACTGCCGCGATGGGCGCCTTCGAAGGCGACTGGACGGAGAACGCCCGCGATTTGGTCCGGCGCCGCTTCGGTACTGCCGGGGCGATGGACCTGCCGCAGCAGCGCAAGGCCGCCGATCTGCTGGCGCGGCGCGGTTTCGATGGGGACAGCATCCGCGCCGCGGTGCGCGACGCTGCGGAGGACTGAGCGGGCCGGGCCTGCTACCCTTGGCGAGTTGTCTTGTCCGGTTTCCGTGGCGCCCTCATCTAGAGGGAGCGCCAGGACGCCCGTCCGCTCGTCTATAGCCAGCCCATGAACGCACCCGCCAAATTCTCCACCTCCCAGATCCGCAGCGACTTCCTCGACTTCTTCAAGGGCAAGGGCCATACCATCGTGCCGTCCGCACCGCTGGTGCCCGGCAACGATCCGACGCTGCTGTTCACCAATTCCGGCATGGTGCAGTTCAAGGACGTGTTCCTGGGCGCCGAGAAGCGCAGCTACGTGCGCGCGGCGGACGTGCAGCGCTGCCTGCGCGCCGGCGGCAAGCACAACGACCTGGATTCGGTCGGCTACACCGCGCGCCATCACACCTTCTTCGAGATGCTCGGCAACTGGTCGTTCGGCGACTACTTCAAAAAGGACGCCATCGCCTGGGCCTGGGAGCTGCTGACCCAGGTCTGGAAGCTGCCGGCCGAGCGCCTGCTGGTCACCGTCTACCACACCGACGACGAGGCCTACGCCTTGTGGCGCGACATGATCGGCGTGCCCGCCGAGCGCATCGTGCGCATCGGCGACAACAAGGGCGCGCCTTACGCCTCGGACAACTTCTGGCAGATGGCCGACACCGGTCCCTGTGGCCCGTGCACCGAGATCTTCTACGACCACGGCGCGCACATCGCCGGCGGTCCGCCGGGGTCGCCCGACGAGGATGGCGACCGTTTCATCGAGATCTGGAATCTGGTGTTCATGCAGTTCGACCGCCAGCCCGACGGCACCCTGGTGCCGCTGCCTGCCCCCTGCGTGGACACCGGCATGGGCCTGGAGCGCCTGGCGGCGATCCTGCAGCACGTGCACACCAACTACGAGATCGACCTGTTCCAGACGCTGATCCGCAAGGCCTCCGAGCTGACCGGCACCGCCGACCTGGAGAACAAGTCGCTGCGCGTGATCGCCGACCACATCCGTGCCTGCGCGTTCCTGATCGTCGATGGCGTGCTGCCGTCCAACGAGGGCCGCGGCTACGTGCTGCGCCGGATCATTCGCCGCGCCCTGCGCCATGGCTGGATGCTCGGCGTGCGCCAGCCGTTCTTCAGCAAGCTGGTGCCGACCCTGGTGGAGCTGATGGGCGAGGCCTATCCGGAGCTGTCCGCCGCCCAGGACACCGTGCTGCGCGCCCTGCAGGCCGAGGAAGAGCGCTTCGCCGAAACCCTCGATGCCGGCATGAAGATCTTCGAGGACGTCGCCGCCAAGGCGCAGGGCGGGATGATCGCCGGCGAGGACGCCTTCCGCCTGTACGACACCTACGGCTTCCCTTTGGACCTGACCCAGGACATCGCCCGCGAGCGCGATCTGCGCGTGGACGAGCAGGGCTTCGAGACGGCGATGGACGAGCAGCGCCGACGCGCGCGCGAAGCCGGCAAGTTCGGCGGCGGCGTGCAGTTGCCGGCGGACCTGGTGGCGACGCTGGCCCCGACCGTGTTCCTGGGGTACGACAGCCTGCAGGCCGACGGCCTGCGCGTGGTCGCCCTGCTCAAGGACGGTCGCCCGGTGCAGTCCGCCCAGGCCGGCGACGCGGTGATCGTACTGACCGACAAGACCCCGTTCTATGCCGAATCCGGCGGCCAGGTCGGCGATCTCGGCACACTGACTGCCGCCGGCATCCGGGTGACGGTCACCGACACGCAGAAGTTCGCCGGCCAGTTCCATGGCCACGTCGGCACCCTGGAAGAAGGCAGCCTGAAGCTCGGCGACGTGCTCGCCGGTGAGGTCGATGCCGAGCGCCGCGGCGCCACCATCCTCAATCACTCGGCGACGCACCTGCTGCATGCGGCCCTGCGCGAGGTACTGGGCACCCACGTCCAGCAGAAGGGCTCGCTGGTGGCGCCGGATCGGCTGCGCTTCGACTTCTCGCACTTCCAGCCGATCGTGGCCGAGGAACTGGCACTGATCGAGCGCAAGGTCAACCAGCAAGTCCGCGCCAACAACGCCGCCGAAGTGCACCAGATGGGCATGCAGGAAGCGCTGGACTTCGGCGCAATGGCGCTGTTCGGCGAGAAGTACGGCGAGCGCGTGCGCGTGCTCAAAATGGGCGACTACTCCACCGAACTGTGCGGTGGCACGCACGTCGGCCGGACCGGCGACATCGGCCTGTTCAAGATCACCAGCGAAGGCGGCGTCTCCGCCGGCGTGCGCCGCATCGAGGCGGTGACCGGGCAGGGCGCGCTGGACTACGTGGCGGCCGAGGAGGCCCGGCTGCGCGAGGCGGCCGACCTGGTCGGCGGCAACAGCCACGACGTGGTCGACAAGATCCGTCAGCTCGGCGACCGCTACAAGCGCCTGGAACGCGAACTGGAGGCGCTGAAGGCCAAGCTGGCGTCAGGCGCCACCGCCGACCTGGCCGGATCAGCGGTCGACGTGGCCGGTGTAAAGGTCCTCGCCGTGCGACTGGAAGGCTTCGACGCCAAGGCCCTGCGCGAGGCGATGGACCGTCTGAAGCAGCAGCTGGGCGATAGCGTGATCGTCCTGGCCGGCGCCAGCGAGGGCAAGGTCGCCCTGGTCGCCGGCGTGAACGGCAGCCCAATGGGACGGGTCAAGGCCGGGGAACTGTTGAGCCATATCGCCGGTCAGATCTCGGGCAAGGGCGGCGGCCGCCCGGACCTCGCCCAGGGTGGTGGCGAGGACGGGCCCGCCCTTGCCCCTGCACTCGCCGGCGTCCCCGCCTGGGTCAAGCAACATCTCCCCTGAACATCCGAACGCCGCGCCTTGCTGGCAGGGCGCGGCTTCCCGTAACATCACCCCTCTTTTCACTTTCATTATGGGGCGTGCCGCAGCGCGGGCGCCGTGCCGGTGAGGCCCACCGGTTCCCTGGAGAATTCTAAAAATGTTGATCCTGACTCGCCGGGTAGGCGAAACCTTGATGATCGGCGATTCGGTCACCGTGACGGTGCTTGGGGTCAAGGGCAATCAAGTGCGTATCGGCATCACCGCGCCGAAGGACGTTGCGGTGCATCGCGAAGAGATCTACCAGCGCATCCAGCGCGGCGACGAGCCGAACTCCCACGGCGGCGGTCACGGCGATCAATCTGCCGATTGATGCGTCGAAAGGGTTTACCTGAGACCCCACAACCCGGTATTCTTCGCGCCCGGTCGCGGAATATCCGCAGCGCAGAAATCCGGAGTGATGCCCGAGTGGCTGAAGGGGCTCCCCTGCTAAGGGAGTATAGGGTCAAAAGCTCTATCGAGGGTTCGAATCCCTCTCACTCCGCCAGTGTCAAGGAAACGCCCGCAAATCAAGGATTTGTGGGCGTTTTTCTTTTCAGCCATCTTGGACACTCGCTTGGACACTTCCATGCGAGTAGCGCACTACCTGACGTGCGGCGAGACCGGCCGCTACTACGTTCGTCTGCGCGTTCCTGCTGACCTGCAGGCACGCTTCGGGCGCAAGGTCATCAAGCGCAGTGCCGGCACGACGTGCGATCGCGCCGCGCTTGGCTACGCGTTGCTGTTGCAGCAACGCTATGCTCAAGCCTTCGCAGCCATCAGGAACGGCAGCATGGGGAAAGAGCTGGAAGAGCTCTTGAAGAGACTGGAGGGCAAGCCGTCGCTTGAGCTGATCCTCAAGGACGTGAAGCTGCCGGGCGGCGCTTCGTTCGGCCAGGTGGAGATCAACGACCAGAACGACTTGTCGTTGTTCCAGAAGCTCGCGGCGCAGCGCGCGGTGCCGGTGCCGTCGTCGACACCGTTCCCGCCGCGCCGAGTCGTCAAGCCCATCAGCGAACCGCGTCCAGTGGGGCTGACCCTCGCGGCTGCACGCGACAAGTATCTGGTCAGCATCCAGGGCAAGAACACCGCCAAGACCATCGTCCAGAAGACCCGCGCACTCAAGGACCTCGAGGCTTTCGTGGCGAGCCAGCGCAAGGGCAAGGCAAAGAAAAACAGTCGGTGATGTTGAAGGAACTGACGCGGACCGATTTCTCAGAGTGGTTCCTGCACGAGACCGCACAGAAGCGCGTCATCACCTACATCACCAACCGGTTCTCGGCTTGCGCGGATTTCATCAAGTGGGCGCAGACGGCTGGCCACTACCCGCAAGGCGACAACCCGGCGTCTGGGCACGCCTCCGTGCCCAAGCAACTGAAGAAGCAGCGAGCGAAGAGCCACGGCTCGCAGGCGTTCGCCCCCGACCAGGTCAAGCGCATCTTCGACCCGGAGAACTTCAAGCGGTTGAAGGGCAATGCGGCGCGGTGGCTCCCGCTCATCCTGCTTTACACGGGCGCGCGCTCCAACGAGGTGGCCCGGTTGGAGCTGGAAGATTGCCGAGAGGAAGACGGCATCCCCATCTTCCACTTCACTTGGATGGGCGAGGACAAGAACCTCAAGACCGATGCCAGTGATCGGAAGACCCCGGTGCACCCGGACCTCATCAAGCTGGGGCTGTGGGAGCGCGTGGAGCGGCTCAAGGCCGCTGGCGAGGCGAAGCTCTTCCCGGAGCTCAGCTTCGACGCCAAGAATGGTCCAGCGGGCCGGACCCAACACGCGTACTGGTTGCAGTAAATAAGCTAACTAAAGTGCGTTAAATATAGTTTTCCAAACTTTACTAATGATAAATATTGGATTATTTAAGTTGGTTTGTTTGTATTTTCTCTGGATTTTGGGCAGCAGAATTTTTCTCTGAGCAACAGCGAAGGAGTTGCGACATTGGATCACTTCGAAGGCGTGGTGCTCGACTACCTCCGAGCGGACCGTGCGTTGTTCGTCAACAGCCAATGCTGCATACAGCTCAACGAGGGCGCCAACCCGGACACCAGTGGCCCGCATTGGTATTGCGACGCGGTGGCCGTGAGCTTCAAGGAACAGATGGCTTACCTGTGTGAGATCACCTATGCGGCCGGGGCATCGTCGCTCCTAGGCCGGCTGCGGTCTTGGGATGAGCATTGGGAAGGACTGAAGGTCGCCCTGGCGCGCGACAGTGGGGTGCCGGCAGCGTGGCCCCTCAGACCCTGGCTTTTCGTGCCGGAAGCACATGCAGAGCGGCTGAAGGCCGGCCTCGCGTCGCTGCGCTCCTCGCCGAGTCCGCGAATCACCTTCCTTGAAGAAGTCGTGCCCTGGCGCTACCGGTCCTGGAATCGCGGTTCCTATGAGGATGCTCCAGGCCTATGAGGTCCAGCGGCATAGGCAGCTGACCCGCCATCTACGTCGCCGGCTATGATTCCCGCATAGGGGAGGGAAGCCGATATGAGGACAACTCTAATCCGCCAAGCGCTGCTCGGCTGGGCTCTTTTGCTGCCAGCATCAGCAGCCATGGCCTGCAGCTGCTTGATGTATGAAAGCTTGGACGACGCTAAAGCCAGGGCTGCCGTGGCTGTCCAGGCGACGATGGTTTCCGTGCAGAGGAAGATCGTTCAGCACGGTGACACGCCCTACTCGGAGCAAGAGGTTGTCCGTTGGCGTATTGGGGAGTCCATGCGTGGCCCATTGGCCGCAGGCCAGGAATTCGAGACGCAGACAACCATTTCTCCGGCCGCCTGTGGCGAGCAGGTGGTCGATGTCCAGCGAGCGCAAGCAACGCCAACGCCTCTACCTAGAACGTGGTGGCTATTCTTTCAGTGGATTCCCGAGAACGGAGCGCCTTGGTTTGTTGCCACGTGCTCAAGAAGCCAGCCCGTTGACGCAGTGGCTCCAGTGCCTGCGTTGTAGGATGACCTTGTTCTGTTCTAGGTGCAGTGAAGGGCATCGCCTACCGGCCGCCCTGAAACTTGAAGGTGAAGTGAGCGGCCGATGCGGCGGTCTCGCTGGCAATCGGCACGGGTGTGGCGTCCACCAGCGTCAACATGCCATCGGCAACAGGGACCGGGACGCCCAGCGTGAGGTCCATCTCCTTGGACCAGCCGCCGCCAAGCACGGTCGCCCTAACGACCAGTCGGCCGGCCTGGATGCATTGAACGTCAGCTGGGCAACGGCTGTCTTCCATGACGCGGTCGGGGCGCACCCTGGGGCCATCGACCGCGGCAATCTCTCCCACCCGCACGGGGCCTTCAATCGGACGGCTCGCGACCGGACCACCCGTCGCGCACCCGGCAAGCGACATGGCCATCAGTGCTGCAAGTGGCTTCACTCTCATCCAAAAGGTCCGGACAGCTTTTCGTTGTTCGATTCGCATGGCTGAGGGCGGCTCCGAAGACGGCCTGAGTGTCCCACAGCTCCGCAATGCGCGGCTGAGATGCGCACCAGAGACTGCCGAACTTGGTGCTGTGGGCATGAGCACTCTCACTGAGTGGACGCTCACGGCAGCGGCAAGCCAGCAGCCGGCAAAGCGCTGAGCCTACTTCGCAAATTTGGCCGGTGCTGCCACGGCCAAGCTTGTGAAATTTTGGGGCTTAAGCAGCCTGCGTCGTTGTTCAAGCTTTTCCTGCCGCATGTGCGGTCACTGAGGAAAGCGACATGGCAAAGGGCAAAGGTGGTGCAAGTGGAGATACCCGCGGGGTTGGTTTCAAGGGCGATCCCGGAGCCAGGCAGGGGCGTGGTCAAGGAGGTGCGGGCGGATGGCCGTCAACCAAGCCCGGTGTGCCATCGGGCGGTAACCGTAGCAATGCACCTCCGAAGCGTTGATCAGGGGGCGACGTCCCCCCGGTTTTGAGTAGCAAAGCGATTTGGAGTCCAATTCCCAACGAGACGGAGATTGGACGTGAAGAAGCGCTTTTCCGAAGAGCAGATCATCGGCTTCGTGCGTGAGGCCGAAGCCGGCGTGGCGGTGAAGGACCTGTGCCGGCGGCACGGGTTCAGCGAGGCCTCCTACTACCTGTGGCGCAGCAAGTTCGGCGGCATGAGCGTGCCGGAGGCCAAGCGGCTCAAGGAGCTGGAGGCGGAGAACACGCGGCTGAAGAAGCTGCTGGCCGAGCAGTTGTTCGAGAACGACGTCATCAAGGACGCCCTGCGAAAAAGTGGTGACCGCACCGGCGCGCAGGATGCTGGTGCCGCAGCTGATGGAGCGCGGGCTCACGGAGTGTCGGGCGCTGGCCGTGGTGCGGATGAGCGCCAGCGCGCTGCGCTACGTCCCGCGTCCGGATCGCAACGTCGAGCTGCGCGAGCGGATCCTGGCGCTGGCGCAGCGGTACAAGCGCTACGGCGTCGGGATGATCTATCTGAAGCTGCGGCAGGAGCAGTGGCCGGTGAACTACAAGCGGGTGGAGCGGCTGTATCAGCAAGCCAGGTTGCAGGTGCGCCGGCGCAAGCGGAAGAAGGTGCTGCTGGGCGAGCGCCAGCGGTTGCTTCAGCCTGAAGCGGCCAACCAGGTCTGGTCGATGGACTTCGTGTTCGACCGCACCGCCGAGGGCCGGATGCTCAAGGCCCTGACCATCGTCGACGATGCCACGCACGAGGCGGTGGCGATCGAGGTGGAGCGGGCCATCTCCGGCCACGGCGTGGCGCGGGTGCTGGATCGGCTGGCGCTGACACGGGGTCTGCCGCAGGTGATCCGCACCGACAACG